>DAOMPU010000099.1:0-8096 GCA_035444925.1 Terricaulis sp.
CCCAGCCCACCTCGCCCGTCAGCTCACTTTCCGACGCGCGCGTGTTCGTGCTGACCGGGCGCACCGGCTCGGCCTGCGAGCATTTGAGCCAAGCGCTGCGCGAAACCGGGCGCGCCACCTTGATCGGCTCCAACACCGGGGGCGCGGGCCATTATGGCGGCGCGCGCATTTTCGGCGACGGGCGCTTTGAAATGTTTTTGCCCGTGGGCAATTCGTACGCGCCGGGCGCGGAGAGCTGGGAAGGCGTCGGCGTTGCGCCGCACATCCGCGTCGATCCGGCGAACGCGCTGAACGTCGCGCTGCGCGAAGCGGGGCTGGACGAAACGCTGGCCAGCGCCGTGGCGCCGCCCACGCGCATGTACGGCATCGCCATGGGCCCGCCGCAAGCGGGCGCGGCGTTTATCACCATCGATCAAGTCATCCCCGGCCACGTGGCCGCGGCTTCGGGCCTGCGCAGCGGCGATCGCATCATCGCGGTCAATGGCCGCCCGGTGCGCGAGCTTTCCGAGGAGGCGTTCGGCGCCGCCATGCGCGGCCAGCGCCTGACGCTCGACATCGAGCGCGCCGGCGAGCGCCTCAGCTTCAACCTGTCGCTGACATGAGCGTGCTGAACGCCCTCGCCCTGGCCGCCCTGCTCGCCATCGCCGCAGGCGCGGCCGCGCCGAAACCGCGTCCCCCGAAAGCGATGGCGGCGCAATCGCAAACACACGCGATCCCTGACGCACAGATTCACGCTAAGGCGCGGCGCTTCTTGTAGCAGATGGCGCAATATGGACCGCCGGCGCCCTCGCCGGCCAGCGCTAGCACATTGCAAGCAACTGAATCACCCATCCCCGGGGCGCCGCGTAGGCGGCGAGCCCGGGGGCCATAAACGCAAACGCTTGAGATTATGGGCCCCGGACTTGCGCTACGCGCAATCCGGGGATGGGTGGGAGAGGTTGCAATTCAACTGAACGCAACGCGCTCTGGCGCAGGCCGGCGAGGGCGCCGGCGATCCATATTAAGCGTCCAGCTCGACGTCCCAATACAAATAATCCATCCAGCTTTCGTGCAGATGGTGCGGCGGGAAGCGGCGGCCGACGTGTTGCAGCTCGTGCATCGAAGGCCGGCGCGGTTTGCGCTGCGGGCGCATGCCCGAATGGTGCGCCAGGCGCGAGCCCTTGCGCAGATTGCACGGCGCGCACGCGGTGACGATGTTGTCCCACGTGGTGCGCCCGCCTTTCGAGCGCGGGATCAGATGATCGAAGGTGAGATCATCCGGGCAGCCGCAATATTGGCAGGCAAAGCCATCGCGTAGAAACACGTTGAAGCGCGTGAACGCGGGCGGGCGATCCTGGTGCACGTAATCGCGCAGCGAGACCACCGAAGGCAGCTTCATCTCGAACGAAGGCGAGTGGATCGCTTTGTCGTAATGCGCCACCACATCGACGCGCTCGAGGAAGACGGCTTTCACCACTTCCTGCCACGGCCAAAGCGAGAGCGGATAATACGAAAGCGGGCGGAAATCGGCGTTCAAAACCAGCGCCGGAAAGCCCGCGAGAGGAGCGCTGGAAACGTTCATGTCAGATCGCCCCGACAATGCAGGGCGAGCGCCCGCGCTTGGGGGCGATGCAGACGGGGAAGGCTCAGATGACTGAAGACCCGATCTCCTTTCGCACCCGCAACATAGCACGGGCGCGAGTCAGAACCTAACTGATTTGGCGCGACAGGTTCGTGACAGAGCGGCAACGCGGGCAAGAAAAGCGCGCCCGGCTCAAGCCGTCAGGCGCGGCGCGCGCAGCTGCGCCGCCAGAAAATCCCCGCCCAATTCAAGCCCATCTGGCCCGATCGCATGCGGCACGCCGTAGGAGACATGCCATTGCGCGCCGTGGCCCGCTTCGCACAGCGCCTGGGCGCTATCGAACATGGCGGGGATCGGGATGGTGGGGTCGCGGTCGCCGTGGATCAGCAGAATCGGCGGCTTGGATTTCATCTCCTCCTTCAGCCGCGCCGGCGGGCTCGCCAGCAGGCCGGAAAAGCCGAGGACCGCCGCCAGCGGCTGCGCGCGGCGCAAGCCCACGTGCAGCGCCATCATCGTGCCCTGGCTGAACCCCACCAAGGCGCAGCGCTCCGGCGGAAGGGCGTGCTTCTCCAACTCGCGGTCAATGTATCGCTCCACCGAGGGCGCCGCCGCGCGCACGCCTTGCTCCATCAGATGCGGATCGAGCTGGCTGATCGGAAACCACTGGTACCCGCCCGGCGCCTGCGGCACGGGCTCGATCGCGTTGGGCGCTGCGAACATCGCGCCCGGCAGCGCCTTGGCCCAATAGGGCGCGAGGCTGATGAGGTCCGCGCCGTTCGAGCCATAGCCGTGCAGCAGGATCACCAGCGCATCAGGCTTGCCCCCGCGCGCGGGCGGCATGCGCGGGCCGTCGAGAAAAACTGTCATGGAGGTTAGCTAAAGCGCAGCGGTTGAAAATTAAAGCACCCACCCATCCCCGGGACGCGACAACGTCGCGGGCCCGGGGCCCATATCCGCAAGCGCTTGAGGTTATAGGCCCCGGACTTGCGCTGCGCGCAATCCGGGGATGGGTGGCGAGGACTTATCCAACAAGCGCGCGTTTCGCGTAGAATACGCAACATGCGCACCCGCTTCGCCCCCTCGCCCACCGGCTATCTGCATCTCGGCCACGCCTTCTCGGCGCTGACCGCTTTTGACGCCGCGCGCCAAGCGGGCGGAGCGTTTCTGCTGCGCATCGAAGACATCGACCACGGCCGCGCGCGGCCCGAGTTTGACGCGGCGATCTTTGAGGATTTGGCGTGGCTTGGCCTGCAATGGGAAGAGCCGGTGCGCCGCCAGAGCGAACACATGGATGAGTACGCCGCCGCGCTACAAAGCCTGATCGACCGCAACCTCGTCTATCGCTGCTTCCGCACAAGGCGCGAAGTGGCCGAAGCCATCGCCAGCGCGCCGCACGGGCAAACTAGCGACGTGTTCGTCGGCGAAGCGTTGCCGCTGGAGGATGAAGCCGCGCGGCTAGAGGCCGGCGAAAGCTTCGCGTGGCGGCTCTCGCAGAAGAAGGCGCGCGCGGCGCTGGGGCCTGCGTATTTTACGCTGGTGTTCGAGGACGAAACTGGATTGGTGCGCGCGCAGCCGGAAAAGCATGGCGACGTGGTGCTCGCGCGCAAGGATTTCCCGGCGAGCTATCATCTCGCCTCGGTGTGGGACGATGCGCTGCAAGAGATCACGCACGTGATCCGCGGCGAAGATTTGCGCGAAAGCGCGCATCTGCATGTGCTGCTGCAGCGTCTGCTCGATCTACAGACGCCGATCTACCGCCACCACCGCCTGATCCTCGACGAAACCGGCAAGCGCCTCGCCAAGCGCGACGAAGCCGCCACGCTGCGCGCGCTGCGGGAGAGTGGGAAAACGGCGGAAGATGTAAGGGTGATGATTGGCGCAGGCTGATCTTGGACCGCCGGCGTCTCGCCGGCCTTCTTAGTGTCCTTTGTGCGATCTTCGTGTCTTTGTGGTTTTCTTTAAACACAAAGGCACAAAGGGTTCACGAAGGACACGAAGCGCCGGCGAGACGCCGGCGGTCCAAGACTTCAATCCGGATAGTGTCGATCGCCCGGCCAGCCTTCGATCGCTTCGATCGTCTCGTGCGCGCTTTCGAGCTTGTGATCGGGCACGTTCGACATGCGGGCCGCTTCGATCCAGGCCTTGATCGCCGTGGGCGCCAGCCGGTCGCGCCCGCACAGCAGGAAGAACGGCTCATCCGGCGCCACCGCCGCGAGCGAGCCATGCTCAAGCTGGGCCGCGAGATACTTAAAGCCCGCTTCACGCAACACGCGCGCGGCCTCAAGCTTCGCCGCACGCCCCGCTTCTTCAGACATCTTTTTATCTCCTCGCCGCCGGCCGATCGCCGAACGCGCCAATCATGCGTGTAGCCCAATCGCCGAGGCCATCCCAGCCTTCCGCGCCTTCAAACAGCCCGAGCCGCACCAAAATCAAATCTCTCGACGGCACGACGACGATGATCTGCCCCTCATGCCCCTGCGCATGAAACGAATCGGCCAGATCGGGGTCGGTGATCAGCGAGCGCATCGGCTTGCCTTGCCCGTCCGGCGCGGTGAGCCACCAATGCGCGCCGTAAATATCCGTGCCGCGATCGGGCCCCGGCGTGCGCGCGAAATCCACCCAGCCTTCGGGCAGCACTTGGCGCCCATCCCACACGCCGCCGCGCAGATAAAGATAGCCAAACCGCGCCCAATCGCGCGCATTGGCCCACACAAGCGCCGAGCCGTAATAAAGCCCGCTCGGATCGAACTCGACGATCGGGTCCATCCCAATCGGGCCGAACAGCCCTTCCTGCATCCAGGCGCGCATGCGATTGCGCCGATCCGTCGCGTTCGCGGGATCGGGCACTATCGCGCGCGTCAGCGCGTCCGCGATCAGCACCGAGCCGGCGGAATTGTAATTCCAGCGCGCGCCCGGATCGCGGATCAGCGGCAGGCCCGCAGCAAAGCGCGCGGTATCCCCACGCCCGCGCCC
This sequence comes from Terricaulis sp., assembly GCA_035444925.1. Taxonomy (GTDB): domain Bacteria; phylum Pseudomonadota; class Alphaproteobacteria; order Caulobacterales; family Aquidulcibacteraceae; genus Vitreimonas. The sequence goes on from DAOMPU010000099.1 coordinate 4,535, forward strand.
GTAGAGCATGTGCGTCACGTCATTGGAGAGCACGTCCGGCGCGCCGATCTCGGTGTAGTCCTGCCCATCGACCATGTTGAGCCATTGGCGCCAGGTGATCGAGGCGCGCCGATCGCCCGCGCGCCAGTGCGGATTGCCCATCGGCGCCTCGATCGAGACGCGCCCTTGCAGCACGCCCACGCCCACCAGCGCCTGCGTCACCGATTTCGCCATCGACCAGGAGATCAGCCGCGTATCGCGGCTGTAGCCCTCCATGTAGCGCTCGAACACGATGGCGCCGCCCTGCACCACAATCACCGCGCGCGTTTCGCCGAATTGCGGATGGCGCCCGGCGAAAGCTTCCGTGACGGCGAGGTCAAACGCGGCGCGGTCCACATCCCCCGGCAAGGGCGCCTCGGCCCATTCCGCCGTTGGCCAGGCCACGCCCGCCGGCTGAGGCGGCAGCGGATGGAGCGCCTGCGCATGTGCGGCGCCCGCGCACGCCAAAACCAACGCCGCAATCGCCCCGCGCAGCATGACGTCTCCCCTCGCCTCCGCTATGCTCGGTTCAGCATAGGGGGAGGCGGGCGTGTCGCGCAAACGCTGGTTTTTGATTATTGGCGTGGCCATCGCGGGCGTCGCGCTGCCGGGGCTGATCTGGAGCCTGCAGGACGAATACCAATATGTGCGCATCGCCACCGGCTACGCCGCAAAGCAAACCTGCTCTTGCGTCAATGTCAGCGGGCGCGCGCTTGATTCATGCCTGGCTGATTTCCCCAGCGACGCGCAAGGCATGATCAGCGTGAAGCAGGAAGGCCAAAGCGTGCGCGCCAGCGTGCTCTTCATCAGCGCACAAGCGACGTATGAAGAAGGCTTCGGCTGCGCGATCGCCGATTAGATCAACAGCCCGCGCGGGTTCGGCACGGGCCGGCGCAAGATCGCCAGCACCAGCCCGATCCCCGCGCGCAACATCACCCACAATGAGATGATCACGATCGCCCAGAAGAAGATCGGCTGAAGCGTCCCGGCGAACGATTGCATCATTTGCGGCGTCAGCAGATAGCCGGGCAGCGCCATCAGCAGATACGCCACCATGGCGATGATCAGCGTGAAGATCGCCTGCTGATGATGGGTGGCCGCCCATGGCGTTGCGTCATTGCGGCTCACCACCGCGAGCAGCGCGGCGGCGATGCCGAAGCCCAGCGTGATCAGGTCCGAGCCCGGAAACGCCAGCACCCACGGCAAGCCAAAGCACAGCAGCGTCAGCGCATGCACCAGCACCACGCGCCCGCGATGGGTCTTAAACCCAAGCCCCCCGCTCTGCTGAGGCGCCGCCGGGCGTTTAGGCGGGCGGCGGAAAGGCGTGACGTTGGACATAATTTCCCTATGAAAGGCCGCTAGACGAGAAGCAAGGGGATCACATGCGCTATTCGATGTTCGCCATGGCTTGCCTGCTCGGCGCCACAATCGCCGGCGCCGCCAGCGCCGAAAGCGCAGCCTCGCTTGTCGGCACATGGCGCGCCACCGCACCCGCCGAAGATGCGGACGTGGAGGCCTACCTCACCTTCGGCGCGGACGGCCAATTCTGCGTCGAGGAGCGCAGCAGCGCCAGTGCGCGCCAAGCTTATTCCGGCCGCTATCGGATCGCGGATGAGCAGCTCTTCCTGGAAGCGACAGCGCCCGAGGCGCAAACTTCCGATCCGCTGCTGACGTTCGAAAGCGAAAACCGCGTCACATTGCTCTATATTGACGGCGTTGAAATGCAGCTCGCGCGCGTGGCGGGCGTCCACGCCTGCGCTGGCGGCGCCCCCAGCAACCTACCGCCCTATTCCTCACCGTAAGCACGGCTAGAGATTCAGCAAATGCGGATCGCCGCCCTGCGCGGCGATGTTGACGCTGATGGCGCGTTCTTCGGCGAAGCGCGGCAGATAGTGCGGCCCGCCCGCCTTTGGCCCGGTGCCGGAAAGCCCCGAGCCGCCGAACGGCTGCACGCCGACGACAGCGCCCACAATGGTGCGGTTCACATAGACATTGCCCGCGCGCACCGCGCCGATCACTTCGGCCGCGAAGCTTTCCAGCCGCGAATGCACGCCCAGCGTCAGCCCATAGCCCTTGGCGCTGAGTGCGCCGCCCACCTTGGCGATCTCGGCCGGATCGTAGCGCAAAACATGGAGGATCGGGCCGAACACTTCGCGCTCGATCTGGTCGAGCCCGGAAAGCTCCACCACCGCCGGCCCAAAGAAATTGCCGCCAAGATGCGAAACGTCGATCTGCTTCAGCACGCGCGCCTCGCGCTTCATGCGCGCCATGTGCGCATCGAGATTGGCCTTGGCTTCCGCATCGATGATCGGGCCGACATCCGTGAACGGATCGGCCGGATCGCCGATCACCAACGTATCCATCGCGCCCAGCAGCGTTTCGAGCACGCCATCCGCCGTTTCACGCGGCAGGAAGAGAATGCGCAAGCTCGAGCAGCGCTGGCCCGCCGATTGGAACGCCGAGGCGATCACATCATCCACCACCTGCTCTTTCAGCGCGGTGGTATCGACGAACATGCCGTTCAGCCCGCCCGTCTCCGCGATCAACGGCACGATCGGCCCATCCTTGGCCGCCAGCGTGCGATTGATCAGCCGCGCCACTTCCGTGGAGCCGGTGAACGCCACGCCCGCGATGCGCGGATCAGCAGTCAGCGCTCCGCCCACCTTGCCGTCGCCCTGCACCAGCTGCAGCACATCACGCGGCAGGCCCGCTTCGTAAAACAATTTCACCGCCGCTTCCGCGATCAGCGGCGTTTGCTCGGCGGGCTTGGCGACAACGCTATTGCCCGCCGCCAGCGCCGCCGCGATCTGCCCGGTGAAAATCGCCAGCGGGAAATTCCACGGGCTGATGCACACGAACACGCCGCGCCCATGCAGCTCCAGCTCATCGGTTTCGCCAGCCGGCGAAGGCAGCGCCTTCGGCCCTGCAAACAAACGCTCAGCTTCCGCTGCGTAATAACGGCAGAAATCCACCGCTTCGCGCACTTCGTCGATGCCGTCCTGCGCCGTGCGCCCCGCTTCGCGCGCGATCAGCGCGACGAGATGATCATGATTGGCCTGCAGCGCATCGCCCATCGCGCGCAAAATCGCCCCGCGCCCGGCGCCGCCGAGCGCATTCCACGCCTCAAATGCGGCAAGCGCAACGCCAACCGCCTCTCCCCCTCCCCCTTGCGGGGAGGGGGTTGGGGGGAGGGGGGCGTTCAAACGATCGGACGTGGAAGCGTCGGCACGACCCCCTGCCCCCGCCCCGCGAGGGGGCGGGGAAAACAGCGCCTCACGATCAGCCTTCACCGAAATATCCCGCCCGGTCGAATTGCGCCGGCTTGCGCCGAAGAGTTGCGGCGGCGGCGGCAGGCGGCGGTGGCGGTGCGGATTGGCTTCCAGCGTCGCGATTGGATCGGCGGCGACCACGTCAGGTGAAACGTCATCGTCCAGGAACGAATGCACAAAGCTGGTGTTGGCGCCGTTCTCCAGCAAACGCCGCACCAGGTACGGCAGCAAATCCTCATGCCCGCCCACCGGCGCATACACACGCACCGGCAGCG
>DAOMPU010000100.1:0-8089 GCA_035444925.1 Terricaulis sp.
CGCGCCGGCCTGCGCGGGCACGCCGCGCAGACGATGTTCTATTTCTACCGCGCCGCCCTGCCGATCGCGTTCGGCGTGGCCGCGCTGCTTTACGTGATGTTTTTGGCCGCCAGCGACATGACCTTCCAGGTAAAGCTGGCGATCGTGGTCGGCGGTGTCGCGGCGGGCTTTTACGCGCCCAACCTCTATCTCAAAAACCGCGCCGACAATCGCAAAACCAAGATCATGCAAGCCTTCCCCGACAGCCTCGACATGATGCTGATCTGCGTGGAAAGCGGCATGTCGATCGAAGTGGCGCTGGGCAAGGTGGGCCAGGAGATCGCGCCCGCCTCTGTGGAGCTGGCCGAAGAATTCTCGCTGACCACCGCAGAGCTCTCCTACCTGCCCGAACGGCGCATGGCGTATGAAAACCTCGCGCGCCGCACCGATCATCCCGGCGTCAAATCCGTCGCCATGGCGCTGACGCAATCGGAGAAATACGGCACGCCGGTTGGTCAGGCGCTGCGCGTGATGGCCAAGGAAAACCGCGAGCTGCGCCTCTCGGAAGCGGAAAAGAAGGCCGCCTCGCTGCCGCCGAAGCTCACCGTGCCGATGATCGTGTTCTTCTTGCCGGTGCTGTTCGCCGTCATCATCGGCCCGGCGATGATCCAAGTCTCGGATATGCTCAGCAACCGCTAGGCGGCGGCTTGCGCGCTTTCTCTTGAAGCGGCGACCCAGAGCGTGAACGTAGCGCCTTGGCCGAGCGTGCTTTCGCAGCGCACGTCCCCGCCCATGAGGCGCGCGAGACGGCGCACCAGCGCAAGGCCAAGCCCCGCGCCTTCATAGCGGCGCGCCTCATCGCCCTCGACCTGCGCGAACGGCTCGAAGATGCGCTCTAGATCTTCTTGCGGCACGCCGATGCCGGTATCGGCCACGGTGAATACAAGGCAATCGCGCCCATGCATGACGCGGCGCGCGGCGCTCAAACTGATCTCGCCCTCGCGCGTGAACTTGGCGGCGTTGGCCACCAGCTGCATCAGGCACTGGTGCACGCGCGCGTAATCGATCTCCGCTTCGCCCAGCGCGCCCGCTTCGCGCACGATGAAGCGATTGCTTTGCAGCGCCGATAGCGGCGCGGCGGCTTCCCGCACCTCGTCCAGCACGGCTGAGACGCGCACAGGTTCGGGGTCCAGCTCGATCGCGCCGGATTCAAGCTTGGAGATATCGAGGATAACATCGATCACGCCGAGCAATTGGCGCGCGGAGGCGCGGATTTTGCGCGCGTCGTCGGCGTTCGCCCCTTCAGCCTCTTCCTCAATCAGCTCGGCATAGCCGATCACCGAATTGAGCGGCGTGCGCAGCTCGTGGCTCATGGTGGCGAGGAATTTGGACTTGGCCGCGTTGGCCTGCTCGGCCTCCATGCGCGCCACGGCCTGTTTGGCCAGCACGGACAAGAGCACGTTGCGATCATGCCCAAACGCGCCGGCGGCGGCGACCAGGGTGACGAGCGTGGCCGAGCCCGCGGCGCTGGCCATGCTCCAACCGCCGGTGAGGAAAGGCGCCGCCATGGCCACGAGGAAGAGCGGGCCAGCCGTCACCCAGAGCAACAAACGATTGGACGAGAAATAGACGAACAAGTGCGTGGCGCAGCCGCAAATCCACGCGGCGGCGATCACCTGGCCGACCGCCTCGCCTGTCGCCCAGGCCATCACCGGAAACGCGGTGTAGCCAAGCCCGCCAAAAAAATTGATCGCCGCCAGCCAGAGGAAGCCCTCATCCTGAGAGCGCGCGGCGGCGGGCAGCGCGAAATGATCTTCGATCCAGTTGCGGACGCCCGCTTCCCAAACCAGCATCACGCTGATCCAGCCGAGCGCGAGCCACGGCGACATCACGGTCAGGCTGATGCACGCGACAACCACGCCAAACAGCGCGCGCGACATCGCCCCTTTCCGCAAGGTGGCGACGGTGTCGGCGACGGAAAGCTTCAACCCGCCCGATAAAATCGCGCGCAAGGTTGAGGCGGTGCGGAGCGCGTCCGGAGCGTTGGCGGCCATGCCTTGGCGTGTTTCAGCTTTCGCTGGCTATGCCAAGCTTTACGCAGCGCCCTGCTGTATTTTAACGCTGCGGCAGACGCGAGATTTGCTTGATCGCGTCTTCGATTTCGCGGCGCGTGGAGAGCACGCGCACTTCATCGCCGATCAACACCGCGTGATCGGCGGCGACGCCGCCCACCATGCCGGCCGCTTCCAGCGCCAAAGTGGCGGCATCGGACAGCGCCAGCACCGGGACCGAGCGCTCGCGTGCATGGCGCACCGTATCCTGGATCAGCTCGCGCTCCTGCGGCGACGGCATCATGTCACCACCGGTGATGACGACGCCGCACACCGGGGTTTCAATGCTGGGGCCGCGGCGCTGCGAGGCGAGCACGGGCAGCGACACCAAAGTGTGCGCGTCCATCAGCGCTTCGATGCTGCGGAACTCCGATTGCTTCATGCCGCGGCGGAGCACGATGGCCAGGCGCTTGGCGTTGGCTTGGCTGATTTCGCGTTGATTTCGCCGGGGAATTGAGGGCGCGCGGGCCAGGGCGGAAATGCCGGCGCGCGCGCGGATCGAAGAATCTGCAGCATCTGTCGAGGACATGGGGGCTGTCTCCATTCCATTGGAAAAAAGCGCCCTCACGCGCCGATCGGGCGCGTTTTTGTTCGCATTTCCAAGCGTGTGGGCGCGCAATTCATGCGCGATGACGTGATTGCAAGCATATAGCCCACAGGGGCGGCGGGGTCAAACCCGGGGGCTCCCTCAAGCCGCTTTCGTGGCCTCCGCCACGGCGCTTTTGACGCCGGCGACGGCGCGGCGCACGAGGGCCTCATCGTCCCCTTCCGCCATGATGCGCACCAGGGGCTCGGTTCCGCTTTTGCGCACCAGCAGGCGCCCCTTACCGGCAAGGCTCGCCTCGGCGGCCTTGATCGCTTCCTTGACGCTGGCGGCGTCGAGCGGGTCTTTGGCGCCCTTTTGGTAGCGCACGTTTTCCAGCACTTGCGGCGCGGGCGTGAACAGGTTGAGCACCTCGCTGGCCGGCTTGCCGGACTGCACGATCACGGCGAGCACTTGCAACGCGGCCAACAGGCCGTCGCCCGTTGTGGAGAAATCCTTGAGCACGATGTGGCCCGATTGCTCGCCGCCCACATTGTAGCCCTTGGCGCGCATCGCCTCGACCACGTAGCGATCGCCCACCTTGGTGCGCTCCAGCTTGAGCTTCAGATCGGCCAGGAACCGCTCCAGCCCCAGATTGCTCATCACCGTGGCGACGACGCCCGGCTTGGCCAGCGCGCCGGCCTCGTGCCAGCTCTTGGCGATCAGCGCCATCAGCTGGTCGCCGTCGATCGAATTGCCCTTCTCGTCCACGATGGCCACGCGGTCCGCATCGCCATCGAGGGCGATGCCGATGTCGGCGCGGTATTTCAGGACGGCGTCTTTCAGCGCGCGGGTATCGGTGGAGCCGACTTCTTCGTTGATGTTGAAGCCGTTGGGATCGACGCCGAGCTTGATGATTTCCGCGCCCAGCTCATAGAGCGCCACCGGGGCGACCTTGTAGCCCGCGCCATTGGCGGCATCGATCACGATGCGCAGGCCCTTGAGGGAAAGCTTCTTCGGGAACGTGGCCTTGACGATCTCGACATAGCGCGCCTGCGCATCGTCGATCCGCTTGGCGCGGCCGAGCTTGTCGGGCGCGGCCAAGTGCTCGTCCAGGCGCGACATCATCAGGCCTTCGATTTCGATCTCGGCCTCGTCGGAGAGCTTGTAGCCGTCCGGCCCGAACAGCTTGATGCCGTTGTCGGCGAACTTGTTGTGGCTGGCCGAGAGCATGACGCCGAGATCGGCGCGCAGCGAGCGCGTAAGCATCGCCACCGCGGGCGTCGGCAGCGGGCCGAACAGCACCACATCCATCCCCGCCGCGGTGAAGCCGGCCGTCAGCGCCGGCTCCAGCATGTAGCCCGAGAGGCGCGTATCCTTGCCGATCACCACTAAGTGGCGCCGGTCGTCGTGGCTCATGAAGCGCCTTCCGGCGGCGAGCCCCACCCGCATGGCCACTTCGGGCGTCATGGGGTGGGTGTTGGCCGTGCCCCGAATCCCGTCCGTGCCGAAAAAGGCTCTGCTCATGCGTGCGCGTCTCCGAATTCCGTCGCATGTTGAAAGACTAATTGAGGTGCAAATCAATGCCCCCGCGTGCATGAGGACGCCGGGGGCCAGGGCCGAAGGGACCAGAGCTTAAGCATGTGCGGAATCATTGGAATCCTGGGCGCGGAGCCAGCCGCCCCCCGGCTGGTCGAGGCTTTGAAGCGGCTGGAATATCGCGGCTATGATTCAGCCGGCGTGGCCGTTCTTGAGGGCGGCAAGCTAGCGCGCCGGCGCGCGGCCGGCAAAATTCGCAATTTGGAGGCTGAGCTGCTCGCCTCCCCGCTGACCGGGATTTCGGGCGTCGGCCACACGCGCTGGGCCACCCACGGCGCCCCCACCACCGCCAACGCCCACCCGCACGCGACCGATAAGGTCGCGATTGTTCACAACGGCATTATCGAGAATTTCCGCGCGCTGCGCGAAGAGCTGATCCAGGCTGGCCGCAAGTTCGAATCCGAAACGGATTCGGAGGTGATCGCGCATCTCATTTCCGCAGCGCTGGATAAGGGGCAAAGCCCTGAGCAGGCCGTGGTCTCCTCGGTGAAGCGGCTGGAGGGCGCGTTCGCCATCGCCTGCGTATTCGCCGGCCACGAGGACGTGCTGATCGGCGCGCGCAAGGGCAGCCCGCTGGTGGTGGGCGTGGCCGAGGGCGAGGCGTTCCTGGGCAGCGACGCGATCGCGGTTTCGCCCTTCACCACGCGCGTGATTTATCTGGAAGAAGGCGATGTGGCGGTGCTCTCGCGAGGCGCGCGCAAGATCATCGACGCGGAAGATCGCGTGGCCGAGCGGCCGGTGATCGTGTTCAGCGGCGGGGCCGCGGCGGTCGAGAAAGGCAATCACCGCCATTTCATGCAAAAGGAAATTTACGAGCAGCCGGAAACCACCGGGCGCACCATCGCGCGTTACGTCAACGCATTCGAGGAGCGCGTGGAGATGCCCGATCTCGACGGCGTCGATCTCGCGGCTGACAGCGCCATCTTGATCGGCTGCGGCACGGCGCATTATGCCGGACGCGTTGCGGAATATTGGCTTGAGCAAGTCGGCGGCGTCGCCGTGGAAACCGACATCGCCTCGGAATTCCGCTACCGCAAGCCCGCGTTCGGCCAAAAGGCGTTTTCGGTGTTCGTTTCCCAATCGGGCGAGACCGCCGATACGCTGGCGGCGCTGCGCTATTGCAAAGCGCAAGGGCTGAAAACGCTGGCGGTGGTGAACGTGCCCGAAAGCACGATCTGGCGCGAATCCGATGCGCAGCTGCCGACGTTGGCCGGGCCGGAGATCGGCGTCGCCTCCACAAAGGCGTTCACCGCGCAACTTTCCGCGCTGGCGGCGCTCTCGATCGCGGTCGGCCGCGCGCGCGGGGCGCTTTCTTCGCAAGAAGAAGCCCGCCTCGTGCATGCGTTGATGGAAACCCCGCGCCTGATAGCCGATGCGCTCGGCGCCGAAGCGGAGATCGACAAGATCGCACTGGAAATCTCCCACGCGCGCGACGTGCTCTATCTTGGCCGCGGCGTGCATTACCCGATCGCGCTGGAAGGCGCGTTGAAGCTGAAGGAAATCTCCTACATCCACGCCGAAGGCTACGCGGCGGGCGAGCTGAAGCATGGGCCGATCGCGCTGATCGATGAAGAAACGCCGGTAGTCGTCGTCGCGCCGCATGATGCGCTGTTTGAGAAGACGCTCTCGAACATGCAGGAGGTCGCGGCGCGCGGCGGCAAGATCGTGCTAATCACCGATGAGGCCGGCGCGGCGGCGGCGGGCGACATCGCCAAGCACGTGATCCTCGCGCCCGCGTGCGATCCGTTCGTGGCGCCTTTGGTTTATTCGGTGCCGATCCAGCTCCTTGCGTATCTCACCGCGGTGCACAAAGGCACGGACGTGGACCAGCCGCGCAACCTGGCCAAATCGGTGACGGTGGAATGAGCAAGCTTCGCGCTGGCGTGGTGGGCGCAGGCGCCTTCGGGCGCATCCATGCGCGCAAATATGCCGAGGACGCGCGCGTCAGCTTCGCAGGCGTGTTCGATCCCGATGACGAGCGCGCCGATCAGCTTGCCGATACGCATGGCGCGGAGGCGTTCCGCTCGCTCGAGGCGCTGTTGGGCGCGGTGGACCTCGTCACCATCGCCTCCCCGCCTTCGCTGCACGCGGGCGCGGGCCTGCCGGCGCTGAAAGCCGGCAAGCACCTGCTGATCGAAAAGCCGCTCGCCACCGATGCGGCGGATGGCGCAGCTTTAGTGCGCGCCGCGGCGGAGAAAAAGCTGGTGCTGGCCTGCGGGCATCAGGAGCGCCTGGTGTTTGAAGCCATGGGGCTGTTTTCAACACCGGAAGAACCCAGCTTCATCGAAAGCGTGCGCGAGGGGCCGTGGACGGGCCGCAGCGCCGATGTTTCGGTGACGCTCGATCTCACCGTGCACGATCTCGATCTCGCGCTGCGCCTGCTGGGGCGCAAGCCTGAACGCGTCAGCGCCAAAGCGAAAACCGAGCATGGCCGCGCGGCCGATTGGATCGAAGCAAAGCTGGATTTCGGCGGCGCGCAAGCGGTGTTCACCTCAAGCCGCATCGCGCAGGATCGCCGCCGCTTCATGCGCGCGATCTATCCAAGCGGCGAAGTGAAGATCGACTTCCTGGCCCGCACGTTTGAAAACACCACCAGCTTCCCGCTCAATGCCGCGTTCGCGGAAACGCGCATCGGCGCGGACCCGCTGGGCGCCAACGTCGCCGCGTTCATCGACGCAGTGCTGGGCGTTGCGCCCCGCCCGATCGTGACGGGCGAAGAAGCATTGGCGGTGCTTGAACTGGCGCTCGATCTGGACCGCGCGAGCGGCCTTCCCTCTTTGACTTAAGAGACCTCCATGATCCCCTTTATTGATCTGCAAGCCCAACGCGCGCGCATCGCCGATAAGATCGACGCCGCCGTCTCCCGCGTGGTCGCCAGCGGGCAATATATTTTTGGGCCGGACGTCAAAACGCTGGAAGGCCAGCTGGCGCAATTTGCAGAGGCCAAGCATTGCCTCGGCAACGCCAACGGCACCGACGCTTTGGTGCTGCCCTTGTGGGCGTGGGGCGTCGGCGCGGGGGATGCGGTGTTCTGCCCGTCCTTCACGTTCGCGGCGACGGCCGAGATCGTGCCATGGACGAACGCGACGCCCGTGTTCGTCGATGTGCTGGCCGATACCTACAATCTCGATCCCGCTTCGTTGGAGGCGGCGATCGCGGGCGTGAAGAAGGAAGGCAAGCTGAAGCCCAAAGCGGTGATCGCGGTCGATCTGTTTGGCCAGCCGGCGGATTATCCGGCGATCGCGGCGATCTGCAAACGCGAAGGGCTGAAACTGATCGCCGATAGCGCGCAGGGCTTTGGCTGCACGCTGAACGGCAAGCACCCGATGCATTGGGCCGACGCGCAAACCACGTCGTTTTTCCCGGCAAAACCACTCGGCTGCTACGGCGATGGCGGCGCCACGCTGACCAATGACGACGACGACAATGTGATGATGCGCTCGCTCGCCTTCCACGGCGCGGGCGGGGACGACAAATATAATTGCGTGCGCATCGGCATGAACTCGCGCTTGGATTCCATCCAGGCCGCGATCCTGATCGAGAAGCTCTCCATTTTTGCCGATGAAATCCGCGCGCGGAACGTGGCCGCCGATCGCTATGCGCAGCTGCTTGAGGGCCTCGTGCAGACGCCGAAAGTGATAGAAGCGGGCGTCTCCACCTGGGCGCAATACGTGATCGAAGCCGATGACCGCGATGGCCTTGCCGCGCATCTGCGCGAAGCGGGCGTGCCCACGGCGCAATATTATCCAAAGCCGCTGCACAAACAGACGGCGTATGAGAATTTCCCCGTTGGCGCGGGCGGGCTGAAGGTGAGCGAAACCATCTGCCATCGCGTGCTGGCGCTGCCGATGCATCCGTACCTGGATGAAGCCACGCA
>DAOMPU010000101.1:0-8067 GCA_035444925.1 Terricaulis sp.
CGCTCCCGGCGAAAAGCGGACCCTTAGCGTTCTCCCTTTGCATCGCGCCCCTTGCGTAACCCACGTCACATCGCCCCGCGCAAATCGCCCTTACCTTCTCCTCATCGGATCAAGGCGATCCAGCGGAGAAACGGAAATGACCAAGTTCTATGCTCTTGTTGCGGCGTGTGCGGTGTTCGCCCCGGTCGCATTCGCGCTGCTCAATCAAACGGCGCAATTCTGGGCCTAAGCGCCTCGACCTTTCCCAAGCCAGCAAGGCGTAAGAAGCAGGCAGGCTATTTATGCAAAATGCTCAAATCTGAAGGGCGTCGGACTGATCCGACGCCCGTTTTTACTGCGGACAATGTTCTTGTATTGTTCCAACTGTAGGACTATGATCCTACGTTATGGCGAAAGATCAGCTTCACGGGCGAGGGGCGCGCACCAACGCGGGCGGGCGCTACGAGCGCTTCGCGGTGGAGGCTTTCGACGATGGCTGGGCGGGCGAGGAGGCCGCGCCGCTTGAAACCATCGTCACGCCAGAACTGGCCAAGAGCATCATCTCCACCAATCAAAGCCCCGACATTTCCTTCGAGCAATCCATCAACCCGTATCGCGGCTGCGAGCATGGCTGCATCTATTGCTACGCGCGGCCCAACCACGCCTATGTCGGCCTCTCGCCGGGGCTGGATTTCGAGACCAAGCTGTTCGTCAAAGCCAATGCGGCGGAGCTGCTGGAGGCCGCGTTCGCAAAGCCCGGCTATCGCCCGCGCACGATCATGCTCGGCGGCGTCACCGACATCTATCAGCCGATCGAGCGCGGCTATGGCGTCACGCGTGCGTTGTTGGAAGTGCTGCAGCGCTGGCGCCACCCCACCGCGCTGATCACAAAATCGCAGCTCGTCATGCGCGATATCGATATTCTCGCGCCGATGGCCGAGCGGGGGCTGGCGAAGGCCGCCATCTCCATCACCACGCTAGAGCGCCGCATCGCGCGCACTATGGAGCCACGCGCGGCCGCGCCGCATCGCCGGCTGGAGGCGGTTCGCGCGCTGGCGCAGGCGGGCGTGCCCGTCACTGTGATGGTGGCCCCGGTCATTCCGGGCATCAATGACAGCGAGCTCGAAGCGATCCTGGAGGCGTCCGCAAAAGCCGGCGCAAGTGCGGCCGGCTACGTGGTCTTGCGCCTGCCGCTTGAGATCAAGGATCTGTTTCGCGAGTGGCTCGAGGCGCACTTTCCGAACCGCGCCGCGCGCGTGATGACGCTGGTGCGCCAGATGCGCGGCGGGCGCGACTACGATCCTGAATGGGGGAAGCGCCAGAAGGGGGAGGGCCCTTATGCGCAACTGATCGCCGATCGCTTCGCGCGGGGCCTACGCCGCTTCGGCTTGGATCGCCCGCGCCTGGCGTTGGATCACACACAGTTCCGCCGGCCCTCAGGCCCAGGTGAGCAGCAGGATTTATTCGCCGCGCCTTGATCGCCTGGCAGGTCGCTTCCGCTTTGGCCCGCGCCGCTCTAAAAGCGAGGGGCGGGACGCTAAGGAGGACTTCTCGATGGAAATGGGAAACCGGCGCCAGTCCGACAATTTCCGTGATCGCGGCTCAGGGCGCGGCGGTGGCGGCGGGGGGCTTGGCGGCGGCGCGCTGTTCGCCATCATCAGCCGCCTTGGCATTCGCGGCGCGCTGCTGGCCGGCTTGGCTCTGCTTGGCGTCTATTTCTTCATGCCCGGCATGCGTGCGCCGTTGATGGCGATGCTTGGGCTCGGCGGCGGCGAAGTGCAAACCTCCGGCCAAGTCTGCGACCAGCACGCCGACGCATGCGTCTTCTCCAGCCAAGTGCTCGCCTCCACCGAGGATGTGTGGAACGAACAATTCCGGCTTGGACGCCTGCCGAATTACGGCTCGACGCCCTCGGCCTATCGCGAGCCGCAATTGCACGTTTTCCAAGGCGCGGTTAGCACCGCTTGCGGCAACGCCACATCCGCGGTGGGGCCGTTCTACTGCCCCGGCGACAATCAGCTCTACATCGACCCGAGCTTCTATCAGACGATGGAAACGCGGCTCTCCGCGCCTGGCGATTTCGCGCAGGCCTATGTGATCGCGCACGAAGTGGGCCATCACATCCAAAACTTGATCGGCGCCATGCGCCGGCAAATGCCGGGCGAAAACCAAAACCAGGTTTCGGTGCGCACTGAATTGCAGGCCGATTGCTTCGCCGGCGTGTGGGGGCACACGGCGCGCGCCGATCTCGCCATCGATGAGGCCGATCTGCGCGAGGCGCTCAACGCCGCGCACGCGATCGGCGATGATACGCTGCAACGGCAAAGCCAAGGCACGGTGAACGAGAGCCAATTCTCGCACGGCTCAAGCGCGCAGCGCATGCGCTGGTTCCGCCGCGGCTTCGACAGCGGCGACGCGCGCCAATGCGACACCTACGCCGTAGCGAACTACAACGACCTCTAATCGATCGCCGTAAAGGCGAGCCCGGCGCGTTGGGTGAGGCGCTCGATCAGCGTCTCGCCCATCGCCGCCGCAGGCGTCCAAATGCCGCCAGGCGTTCGCTCACGCGGAGTTTCACGCGCGAGGCACAGCGCCGCTTCCGCGATCATCTTTGAGGTAGAGCCGTAGCCGGGGTCTTTATCGCCGGAAACGCTCGCGCGGACTTGGCCGCCAGCCGCATCCGCTACGAACAGCACCTCGTAATGGCCGCTCTCGCGCGCTTCCTTGTTCGGCCCCTGGCCCGGCTTGGGCAGCGCGAACGAAGTCAGCAGCCAGCGCGTGGGCGGGAAGGCGAGCGCGCCCATTAGCATGAGCATCTGGTTGGCGGCGGCCTTGGCGCGCTTTTCGCCGGCTGCGCCTTTGCCGGTCATTTGCATTTCGCTGTAGGTGAAGTCGCGCCCATAGGCGTGGCCAAGCAGCGCATTGGTGCGATGCACATTCTTGGTGTTGATCGAGGCCATCACGAAGGGCGTGGCCCAAGCGCCGAGATCGGAATCATAGACCGGCTTGTTCTGCTCCGGCTGCTCGGCCCCGCGCTCGCCAGCGAGCAGGAATGGGTTGCGCAGCTTTTTCAGCAAATCCCGGTCGCGTTTTTGCGCGTCGATGGTGGCCAGCATGGAGGCCATGGTCCCGCCGGAAAACGTCCCCTTCATTTTGCGCACGCGCCCGCGCACGCGCGGGGCGGGGGGCCCGTAACGCTGACGCGCCAGGCCTTGCAGGAAATACACGCCGCAATCGAACGGGATGGAGTCAAAGCCGCAGGAAAACACGATGCGCGCGCCGCTTTGCCTTGCCGCGCCTTCGTACTTGGCGATCATCTCCGCCATCCAATTCGGCTCGCCGCACAGATCGACATAATCCGTGCCGGTTTTGACGCAGGCGGCCAACAATTGCTCGCCGTAGAGCTGGTAAGGCCCGACTGTGGTGAGCACCACGTTGGCGCGGGCGGTCATGGCTTCCAGCGAAGCGGGGTCATCGGCGTTGGCGGTGATGATTGGCGTATCGCTCGGCGCGCCCACTTCATCGCGCACGGCTTCTAGCTTGCTGCGGCTGCGCCCCGCCATCGCCCAGCGTGTTTCGCCTCGCATGGCCAAGTATTCCGCCACAAGCCGGCCGGTGAAGCCGCTTGCGCCATAGACAATCACGTCAAACTCGCGCGCGCTCACAGTTTTTCTCCAGCCCATGCCTCTTCTAGGGCTCTCGTGCGCTTGGCGAACCCAATGATCAAGGTGCGATCTTCTTCTTCCGCTGCGTCAGCAGCGGCTTGTAAGATGCCGAGATAGGGCGCCATTTCTTTGCCCGTCAGGCGTGGCGTGGCGCTGTGTAGGAGAAAAACATGAGGTGTAAGCCATCTTAGTTCGACCTTACGGCTTCCAGTCCGCCGCTTGGTCGATCAGGAATTGCCGGAACGCGGCGATGCGTTTGGAACGCTTCAGATCGCTCGGATAGATGAAATAGACTTCGAAACTCGGCCCTTGCAGATCCGGCAGGACTTTCACGAGATTCGGATTTTCTCGCGCCATGTAGTCCGGCACGCTGGCGATGCCGAAGCCGCTCTCCACCGCGCGCAGCATGCCATAGACGTTGTTGATCTCAAGCAGGGGCGGGCGCGGCTTTGCATCTTCGCGGCCCGCGCGCTGCGCCCAATCCATTTCGCGCATCGGCGTCGGGATATTGGCCTGATAGGCGATGATACGGTGGTTATCGAGATCATCGACATGCTTGGGCGCGCCATGGCGCTTCACGTAATCGTTTGAAGCATAGAGGCTGACGCTGACATCGAGCAGCTTACGCTGGATCAGGTCCGCATGGGTGGCCGCCCAAAGGCGGATGGCGCATTCGGCTTCAAGTTTGAGTAGATCGTATTCGCGGTCATCCAGCATGATCTGGAGTCGCGTTTCCGGGTAAGCGTCGGCAAAATGCGAAAGCCGCGGCGCAAGCCACGTCGAGCCGAACGCCACCGGCGCGGTGACTTTCAAATCCCCAATCACCTTTTCGCGCGCGTCTTTCAGCGTCGATTCCGCGATGACGGCGTTGGCCGCCATCTCGCGCGTGAACTCGCGCAGCGCCATGCCCGGCCCGGTGAGCAAAAGCCCGCGCGCGTGGCGCTGGAACAGCGGCACGCCCATGTCGTTTTCCAGCGCGGCGATCTGGCGGCTGACGCTCGACTGGCTGACGCTGAGCTTCTCGGCGGCCGCCGTGAGGCTGCCGGTCTCGGCGGCGAAGTGGAACGTCTTGAGCTTGTCCCAATCCATGGTGCTCACGCGCGTCTCCCCAAAGGCGCCGCATCTTGGCGTGCCGGCCCTGCAATATTGCATAGCTCGCCGAGCCGGTCGATAGAGAAGGCGGAGGTTTGCGTATGACGCTTGGATCTATCGGCGAACTTGAGGTGCTCCGGCTCGGGGAATCGGTCCTGACGGTTTCCGGCTTGGTGGTGGCCGCCGCAGTGGTGACGGCGTTCGCCGCCGCTTCGTACCTGCTGGGCGCTGGCCTGCGCCGGTTCCGGCTGCGCACGCGCGAGGGGAGCACGGCCCTATTCATCGCTGAGAAGGTGCTGACCTACGGGCTCGTCGTGATCGGCATCATCGCCGCGCTCTCAAGCATGGGCCTGGACCTCTCTTCGGTTGCGGTGTTTGCGGGCGCGCTTGGGGTGGGGCTCGGGCTTGGGCTGCAGGGCATCGTCAAGGAGTTCGTTTCCGGGCTCGTGCTGGTGTTCGACCGCGCGGTGCAGATGGGCGATTACATCGAGCTGCAAGACGGCACGCGCGGCGTGGTGCAGGAGATTGGCGCGCGCGCCACGCGCGTGCGCAACAACGACAATGTCTATCTGCTGGTGCCAAACTCGCAGCTGATCGAAACCACCATGATCAATTGGACGCGCCGCGGCGAAACCCGGCGCATTCACGTGCCGTTTCACGTTGCGCTCGGGGCCGACAAGGAGAAGGTCCGCGAGGCCGTGTTAGAGGCCGCGCATGCCGTGCCGTTCACGCTGCCCGACACCGGCGAGCGCCGCACGCAGGTATGGTTGGTGAGCTTCGGCGATTACGCGCTGAATTTCGAACTGATCGTTTGGCCGCGCCTCGATGCGGTGAAACGCCCCAAGGCAATGATCGCCGCCTACACCTGGGCGATCGACGATGCTTTGCGCAAAGCGCAGGTGGAGATTCCCTATCCCCAGCGCGAGGTCCGGGTGCGGGCGCTGTTCGGAGAAGAGGGCGGCGATGCGCTCGATACGCTGAACTTGCAGCGTCCGCGCCATGCGCTGAAGGCTGAGCCGGCCGCCACGGTCAATGACGCCGCGGAAGATTTGCTGCGCGCGGAAACGCCCGAAGAGCCCGAAAATCCGCCCCAGGAAGCGCCAGCGCGTTAAGCGGCGGCGCCTGCTTTGGCGCGGTCTTGTTCGGCTGCGGAGAGGAAACGCTCCGCTTCAAGCGCAGCCATGCAGCCAAAGCCGGCGGCGGTCACGGCCTGGCGATACGTCTCGTCAGCTACATCGCCGGCGGCGAAGACGCCGGGAATGTTGGTCTCGGTCGTACCCGGCTTGACGATGATGTAGCCGTTGTCGCGCATGGCGACTTGGCCTTTGAAAATCTCCGTCGCCGGCTGGTGGCCGATGGCGACGAAAACGCCATCAATGTTCCGCTCTTCGAGCGCGCCGGTTTTGACGTTGCGCAGCACAATGCCGGTGACGCCCAGCGGCTCGCCGCCGCCGAGAATATCATCCAGCGCACTGTCCCAAACGACTTCGATGCGCGGATTGGCGAACAGCCGCTCCTGCAGCACTTTTTCTGCGCGCAAATGGTCGCGGCGGTGGATCAACGTAACCTTGCTCGCAAGGTGCGAAAGGTAGAGCGCTTCCTCAACCGCCGTGTTGCCCCCGCCAATAACCGCGACTTCCTTGCCGCGGTAGAAAAAGCCATCGCAGGTGGCGCAGGCGGAAACCCCGAAGCCCTGGAATTTCTGCTCGCCCGGCAGGCCGAGCCATTTGGCCTGCGCGCCGGTGGCGATGATCACCGCGTCCGCCAGATAGACTTGGCCGCTGTCGCCGGTGAGGCGGAAGGGGCGGCGGTCCAACTCGGCTTTGACGATCAGGTCTTGCACGATCTCCGTGCCCACATGCAGCGCCTGGGCGCGCATCTGCTCCATCAGCCAGGGCCCCTGGATGGTGTCGGCAAAGCCGGGATAGTTCTCCACGTCGGTGGTGATGGTGAGCTGGCCCCCAGGCTGGAGCCCGGCGATCAGCAGCGGCTTGCGCAGCGCCCGCGCGGCGTAAATCGCCGCCGTGTAGCCCGCCGGCCCCGAGCCGATAACGATGATGGGGGCATGGCGGGCGGGATGGGACATGAACAGCAGCCTTCGGGCAGGGAATCGCAGCGCCCAATATGGCTATTGGCGCCGGAGACTGTAACCCATCGATTTGCAGGGCGCGCCCGGGCGCCGCTATGCTGTGAGTTCCCTGGCGCGCCCCATTTCGGATGACGACGGTTTGAGCAGTAAATTCAAGATTTTGATCGTCGAGGACGATGCGCTCATCGCCATGGAATTGGCCGAGCGCCTGGAAGAGATGGGCTACGAGGTGCTGGCCTCGGCCATGACGCTTGAGGACGCCCAGGCGGCGGCGCAGGGCGAACGGCCGGACGCCGCTTTGCTCGATGCAAATCTGGCGGGTCATTCCAGCGTCAGCGTCGGCGCGGCCCTGGCGGCGCGCGGGGTGCCCGTGGCGTTCTGCACCGGGTACGACGAGATCAAGAACCTTCCGCCTGAATTGGCGGGCGTGCAGGTGCTCACCAAACCGATCGGCGACGACAAGCTTTCGGCGGCTCTAAAGAAGATGCTCGGCGGTTAGCGTGGAGACGCTCGCGCTCGTGTTCGGCTCCGTGGGCGCGTGGTTTTGCGTCGCGCTCGCATTGGAGTTCGCCGCCGTGGGCGCCGAGCAGATGGGCGCGGCGCGGAAACCAGAGGAAGAAAACGGGCGCAAAACGGGCTTTGGCGCCTTCGCGCTCATGCTGACGACGACGCTGGCCCCCGCGCTGCTGATCGCGCACGCCTTGCTGGCGACGCTCGATGCGCCGGCGGCGGTGCGTGTGGTCGCGGTGGCGGCGGTGATTTGCGCGGTGCTTGTCGGCGCCGTCGCCGGGCGCTTGGCGGGCGCCGGCTCGCACGCGGCGGCGCGCGCGGGAGGCTTGCTGGCTTTGCCGCTTGGCCTCGCCGCGCTGCTGGCCGCGGCTTATGCGGCGCAACCTAGCTACGATGTGCTGGCGGCAATCCTTGCGGGCGAAGCGGTGATGCGCCCAGGTATTTAGGCGGCTGCGCCCGCTTGGCGCAGCTTTTTCGTGACCATGACGCCCAATTGCTGGGTCACGGTTTGGCGCAATTCGAACTGAGAATTAGGCAACTGCGCCAATTGGAGTAGGGCGTCGAGGTGCGCCTGCACCACGCCCATATCCAGCTTGCCTGTCGCGCCGCAGCCTTTGACATAATTGAACAGCGAAGACGCCGCCGACATGAGCAGCTTATCGCTCATATCGCTCGCAAGCGCGCTCAACTGGCCGCACACGAGGCAGATTTCGCGCAAGCCCTCAGGATCAA
>DAOMPU010000102.1:0-8043 GCA_035444925.1 Terricaulis sp.
GCATTTCGGCCAAGAGGCGCACCATGCGCCGCCCCTCGGCGGGCGACATGCCGGCGGTGGGATCATCAGCCAGGATCAGATCCGGCTTGGCCGCCAGCGCGCGCGCGATCGCCACGCGCCGCTGCTCCGCGGCGGAAAGCGTATCCACAGCTAAATCAGCCGCGCCGGCGCCGAGGCCGACGAAATCCACAAGTTCGCGCACGTCTTGCGTGTAGTCGCGCGCGCGGATGCCGCGCATCTTCAGCGGCAGCGCGATGTTCTCGAACGCGCTCCATTGCTCAACGAACACCGGATTTTCAGCTACATAGCCCACGCGGCGCTTCACCCTGGCGCGCCCGCGCGGTCCCGCGCGCGCGGCGTCGGCGCCGAGAATCACTGCGCGGCCCGCTCTTGGCGCCAGCGCCAGGCGTAGTAAGTGGATAAGGGTGGATTTGCCGGCGGCTTCGGGGCCCGACACTAAAGCGACTTCGCCTTTGCGTGCTTCGAAATCGACGCCGCGCAGAATGGCGCTGTCCCCGTAGCCGGCGTCAACGCCGCTGAGGCGCACGAAGACGCCGCGGTCGAACAGGTCGGTATCGAAATGACTCGGTCGGGTCATTAGGTGGACAAGTTCAGTAGAATCAATGCATCCAGAGAAGTTACTGGGGTTACAGGGCTTATCGTTACCATGATCTTGACCTGCTCGTCTTGCTCGACGCGATACTATGCTGACGACGCCGCCATCGGCGCTGCCGGGCGTACGGTGCGCTGCGCGGCCTGCGGCTTTTCGTGGTTCGCGGAGCCGCAATTGGAATTGCGCGACACTGCGGAGGGGGCTTCGCCCAGCGCGCAGGCGGCTCATTCCAAGGCCGAACCATTAACCCGCGAACGTGTCGAAAGATTGCGCCGGGCCGCGCAAGCGCCGGGGCCCGCCCCGTCCGCCGCTGCGAAATTCCGCGCCCAGCAGGCCGAACGCATGCGCCGTGAGCGCACGCGCGCCGTGGTTGCGGTTTGGGGCGCGACGGGCGCCGCGCTCGCCGCTTCGGCCACTGGCATGGTCGCATTCCGGCAGGACGTTGCGGAAATCTGGCCGCGTTCGGCCAGCGCCTACGCCGCGTTGGGCCTCGAAGTGAACGTGTACGGGCTTGAGTTTTACGACCTCGCGGTCGAGCGCGCGTTCGATGGGCCGACGCCGATCCTTTTGGTCTCCGGCGAAGTCCGCAACATCGGGCGCGACAACAAAATGGTCCCGCCGGTGCGCGTGTCGCTGCGCGATAGCCAGAGCCAGGAAATTTTCGATCTGGTGAACGTCATCACCGAAGACCCGCTGGGCGCGGGCTCTGCGATGCCGTTCCAAATCCGGGTCGAGAATCCGCCAGTCGATGCGGTCGATCTGGAAGCCACTTTCGCCAGCTTCGCGGAAGCCTCCTACGCCGGCGGCCCGCCGCGCGTTTCGCCAGCTTCGGCCACGCCGCAAGAGCCGCTCGTGCTCGAGGACGTGGTGGAAGAAGGTGCGCACGCTGAAGAGCCGGCGTCCGCGCCGGGCCTCTCTCTGCGCCTGCGGAATGGCTGACGCGCGCCAGCGCATCCTGCTCAGCGCCGAGGAAATCGCCGCGCGCGTTGAAGCGCTGGCGGATCAGCTTGCCCCGCGCATGCAGGGCGAATGGACCATGGTCACGCTGCTACAGGGCGCGATCCCGTTCGCCGCCGATCTGTTGCGCGCCTTGGCGCGGCGCGATGTGCACCCGGTGCTCGATTCCCTCTGGCTGGAGAGCTACCGCGACGCGCGCGAAAGCTCCGGCAAAGTCGTGGTCCGCGCCGACATTTCCCGCCCGATCGAAGGCCGCGCGGCGCTGATCGTGGACGATGTGTTCGATAGCGGCCGCACCATCGCCTTCGCGCGCACGCACCTGATGGCCAAGGGCGCCGCCTCAACGCTGGCCTGCGCCTTCGTGCGCAAACCGCAAGCCCTGAACGAACCGATCGACGCCATCGGCTGGGACGCCCCCGACGATTTCCTCGTCGGCTACGGCATGGACGATAAGGGCCTCTATCGCGGCCTCCCGCACATCGCGGCGGTGGAATAGGCGCGCGCACCCGGAATGACGAGGGTCCGCTTTTCGCCGGAAACAGACGTTATCACTCAGCGTCGTCGCCGAAGTACCATCCGCGACACGGAAATTGATCCATGAAGACGGTGAAGTTTTCCGCCTGTGGGATCGCGCTGGACCAATTGGGTGCGGTTATGTCGAGTAAGACCAGCCCGCCTTGCCCATCGCGAAAATCGTAAGCCAACATCTCTCGACTGCCATTGCCGCCAATGACAAAGGCGCCGGGAAATCGACTCTGAATTTGTGCGGCGTCATTCATTGGAAGCAAGCGGTCGACGGGCAACAATTGCAAGAAATCCACGCCTAGGAATTCATCGAGAGAGCCGCCCTGGATCAAGAACGTCCGATAGTCCGCTGGAAGCGAACATCCCAAGCGCTCCTTGATTTCGTCCAGTTGATCAAGAGTGGCAGGCATGTCTTTCAAGTCCTACCGATCGCCTTGCGACATGCAATGTCCGCTCCAGGCTGGGAGCGGGCGTCGCACCTAGCCCCGCCGCGCTAGCACCAAATCCAACGAGCCCGCGCCGCCGTCGGGCAGGCGCAATTGCAAATTCCCGCCTTCCACCGCGAACGCGGCGTCCACGGCGCCGATGCGCCCGCACGTATAGGTGAGGCGCGGCGTGGGCGTGTCGGTGAAGCTCGCGCTCCAGCGATCGGCTTGGCCTCCGGCCGGCGCGCTCGCCCAATTGAACGTCAGCACGCCGTCGCCGCCTTCGCTGACATCGAGCGCGGCCGCGCGCGGATCGGCCCAGCCGGTGGCTTGGCCGATGCGCGTGGCGCTGACGAGATCATAAATCCCCGGCGCGATCGGCCCGCCCGCAAGCGTGGCTTGCGCGGCGGCGGCGATCGGGTCTTGCACGCTGACGAGGCGCGCCATGTTGGGCGCCACGTCGTTGCATTCTTCCACGCCCGGCGGCAGTTGCTCGTTTTGCGCGGTGTCCGGCGTTTGCGGCGCCTGCGCCGGCGGTTGGCACGCGGCGAGCGCCAGCGCGGCGGCGGCGAGCATGAAGCGTGAGCGCATGAAGTCCTCCCAGAAAGTCTAGTCTAGCTGTCGCCGAAGCGGTCGAGAAGCCGGCGCAGATAATCGCGTTCGGCCTCGGGCCGCTCGGCGTCCTGCGCGCGGCGGCGAATTTCATCGAAAATCTGCCGCGCGCGCTCGGGATCGCTGCTTTGCGGCACCGCATCGCCTTCGCCCTCATTGCCGCCGATGGCGCGCCCCAGCGGATCGCGCGCCCCGCCTTGCTCGCCGCCGCGCTCGCCCTGGCCGCCCTGGCGGCCGCGTTCGCGCATTTCGGCGGCCAGCGTTTCGGCGCCCTCGCGCATCTGATCGAGCGCGGCGTTCTGCGCGGCGCGCGCGCCTTCCATGTCGCCGCGGCGCAGCGCGTCTTCCGCTTGGCGCATGGCGCGGCCGGCCTCGTTCAAGCTTTCGCTGGGGGCGGCGCCGCCTTCATCGGCCATGCGCTGCGCATCGGCCAAGGCTTCGCGGATATCGGATTGGCGCTCGGCCAATTCATCGCCGCCCATGCCGCCTTGCTGATCGCCGCCGCTGCCGCCGGAGCTTTGCTGCTGCTGTTGTTGCTCTGGGCCCTGTTGTTGTTGCTGCTGTTGCTGCTGGGTGTCGTTGTTGAGCGCGCGCTGCTCGCCCATGGCTTGCGAGAGCTGATCCATGCTCTGCTGCATCTGCCCGTCTTCGCCTTCACCCTCGCCGCCTTCGCCGCTTTGGCTTTGCGTCAGCCGCACATCCATGTTGGCAAGGATATTGGTCAGCTGATCCAGCATTTGCTGCGCTTCGGCGTGGCGGCCTTGCTCGGCCAGGCGCTGCACTTCGCGCATCATGTTTTCGATATCGCGCTGGGAAAGTTCTGTCTGCTCTTCGGTGTCTTCGACGTTTTCTGGCTGGCCGGTGCGCATCGCTTCTTGCACCAGCGCTTGCATGTAATTTTGCGTGGCCTCGCGCATCGCTTCCATCAGCTGGCGGATTTTTTCCGGCGGGGCGCCTTGCGCCAAAGCCTCTGCCAGTTGGCGTTGTATTTCCTCCAGCGCCCGGCGCGCATCGGCGGAGCCGCCATATTCGGCGCGCAGCGCCGTGCGCCACAGCGTGTCTGCGGCGTCGGCGGTTTCATCGATGCTCTGCGCCAGATCAAGCTCGCTGCGCGCATAGCGGAGGCCCAGATACACGGCGAGATCGCGGAAATAGCCGTCCTGCGGCGCCATCGTCAGCGAATCCAGCAGCCGCGCCGCGCGCCGCACGCCTTCCGGCGCGCGCTGCAAAGCGGGGCGGCGGTCAAAGTCGCGCACTTCCACGTGCGCATCGGCGCGCTGGCCTTGGGGATCGCGCATCGTCTCGACGCGTGCGCGCGGGGCGGGGCGGTAGGTGCGCCGATCTGTTAAAATGTGGCGGCGAATTTCGATCGCCGCGCGCGCCAGAGGCTGCAGGAAAATCTTCTCCGGCAGCACAAAGCGCATCGGCGTGCTTACGCCCTGCTGGCCCAGCGCATCCTCGGCCACCATGCGCGCTTCCACCTCCATGCCCGCGTAAGGATGCGCCGCGAGATCGACCGCGACTTGCGCCTCGGCGCTGCGCGGATCGCCCGCGGGCGCTTCAAGCTCGGTATCCACCGGATCGGCGCGCAGCAATCCCGCCGGCGGGTTGATCGGGCGCACGCGCAAGAACACGCGCCGCACGCCGTAATCGTCGGTTGCGCGCCAGGCGATCGCCACGTGCTCGTTCTTCTCGGCCACCAGGGGCGCCGCAAACGTCGCGCTCGGGCGCGCATCAGGCGCGGGCTGAAGCCGCCAAGAGGCGCGCGTGTGGAAGCGTACGATTTTCAGCGCCCCCGCGCCCGGGATATCCATGTGCGCTTCCCAAGCGCCGTCGGCTGCGCGCGTGAAGCGCGCTTCGCGCCGCCCGCCCGCGCCGGTGAACACAAGGCGCGGCGCGCCGGCGGGCCCGCTGACGCGCACCGTGGCGCGCACTGAAGGCGGCGTCTCCACGCTTTGCCCCAGCCGGTCGCTGAGCGAGAGCGGAGCCGCATGCGTATAGCTCGCTGGCGTGACCCACGCTTCCACCGCCATCGGCTTATCGCCCAGCAACGGGCCGGGGTCCGGCAGAAACGCGCGCGCCAAGCGATCGGGCCCCGCGGCGCTCGCGATCAACACGCCCGCGACCACCACGCCGATCAGCGCAAAGCGCAGATAAAACCGGTCAATGTCGCCCAGGCGAATGCGCGGCGCGCGGGCGCGGGCGTGCTCCACGCGCGCCACCGCGTCATCCTGCGCGCGCGCCCAGAGTGCGAGCGAGAAGGGGTCGTAGCGCGAAGGCTGATCGCCCAGCGCTTCGAACGCGGCGGCCTCAATCTTGGAATCTTCCGCCAGCCGCGCGCGCGCATCCGCTTGCGTGGGCGCGCGCCAGGCGCGGCGGGCGCGCAAAGCCAAAGCGATGAACGCGCCCCACGCCGCCAGCGCCGCCAGCGGCTGCGCCAGAAACGGCAGCGCCTCATGCGCGCCCAGCAGCGCGAACGCCGCCCAAGCCGCCAGCGCCGCCGCAAGCCAAAAGCCCGCGCGCGCGGCGCGCTCCAGCGCAAGCGTGCGGCGGGCCCGCTTGGTCTCGCGGGCGAGTTGGGCGATGGCGTCGGCGTGCTTCATGCGGGCGGGCTTGAGCCTAACAGCCCATTTCCAGCCAAACCATGACCAAGACCGGCCGTGGCCGGCGCTATAAAGCTAACTTTGCCTTAATTTTGAGCAGGTTCCGCGCCCCAGGGCGCTGGCGGGGCCTCCACCGGCTCACGCAGATTGAACTCGACCCGGAAGTGGCGGTTCTCGCGCGTCAGCTCGTAGGCGAAGAACGCCTCCGGCTGCACCTCCATGGCCCACACATTGTTGGCCGAGTCCGGGATGTTTTGCGCGATGAACAAATCCTTCGAGTGCTGGTCAGCCGGGAATTCCTGGCGCGTGACGGAGCCTTCGTTCGCGGTGTCGCCGCCATATTGGGTGAGCACGTCTTCGCTGCCATCCTCGTGGCGGTGATCGTGCTTGAGGCGTAGGCCCTCAGCGGTGCGCGTGATCACCCAGGTGCGTGAGCGGTCTTCGCCCACATGGAAGGGGATGCGAATTTCGCTATCGCTGCATTCGCGCACATTCATCACCAGCGTTTGCGTGGCGAAGCTGGCGTCGCGCTCGGGATCGCCGGAGACGACCTGCCCCGCATAGCTTTGCCCGCACAGCGCGGTGAGGTTGGCGAAGAATTGATCTTGCGGTGAAGCCGGCGCCTGCTGCGCGCAGGCGCTGAGCGCCAAAACAGAAACCGTCGCGAGAATAGAACGCACCATCATCCCCTCCCTGGATTTATCAATCAGGGGTAGGGCTTAAAGGCATGTTCCGCGAAAGGCCAGCAAAAGCGGCCTCACCATTTCGGAACCCGCTCCAGCGCCATTTGATCTTCCACGCTCCAGCGCCGGCGCACCAATTCAAACCGATCGCCCTTCACCAGCACTTCTGCGATCAATGCGCGCGCATTGTAGGTCGAGGCCATCGAAGCGCCGTACGCGCCCGCCGTCATGAACGCGACCAGATCGCCTTCCTGCTGCGGCGCCAGCATGCGGTTGCGCGCGAACGTGTCGCCGGTTTCGCAGATCGGGCCGACGATGTCGTAATTGTGGGCCACGGCGCCGGGCGGCGGTTCGCGCACGGGCTTGATCTCGTGGTAGGCGTCGTAGATCGCCGGTCGGATCAGATCGTTCATTGCCGCGTCCAGCACCACGATCTGGCGGGCCGGGCGTTCTTGAATGCGCACTACCCGCGACAACAGCACGCCTGCGTTTGCGGCGATCAGCCGGCCGGGCTCGAACGCCAATTGCAGGCCGAGCTCTCCCAGCGTTTCCTGCACGATTGCCGCATAATCCGCGGGCGAAGGCGGATGGGGTTCGTTGAAATAGGGCACGCCAAGGCCGCCGCCTAAATCCAGGCGCTCGATTGGAAGACCATTTGCCTGGATAGACCGCGCGAGGTTGCGAATAACGAGAAAAGCTTCCCGCATTGGCGACAGATCTTTGATCTGGCTCCCTATATGGATCGCCAAGCCTTTCGGATCGAGGTGCGCGTCAGTCACCGCTTGGCGATAGAGGCGCATCGCTTGTGCGACGCCGACGCCGAACTTCGCATCGCCTTTGCCGGTGGAGATTTTCTCGTGTCCGCCTGCGCCCACGTCCGGGTTCACCCGGATCGCAAGCGGCGCCCGCATGCCGAGCGCGCCCGCCACGCGCGAGAGCGTTTCCAGCTCCGCGATGCTTTCCACATTGATCTGATGCACGCCCACGTTCAGCGCGTACGCCAACTCGTCTTCCGTCTTGCCGACGCCGGAGAAGATGATGCGGCTTGCCGGCACGCCTGCGTTCAGCGCGCGCTTGATTTCCCCTTCGCTCACCGTATCGGCGCCGAGGCCCTTGGCGGTGAGAGTGGCCAGCACAGCGATATTGGCGTTCGCCTTCACCGCGAACGCCACCATCACTTCGCGCGGCGCGAACGCGGCTTTGAACACTTCGTAGTGCCGCTCCAGCGTGGCGCTGGAATAGACGTAAACCGGCGTGCCGACGGCCTCTGCGATTTCCGCCAGCGAAACGCCCTCGCAAGCGAGCACGCCGCCGCGATAGTCAAAATGGTTCATTGTTGGGGTTGCGGCGCCTGGCGTTCAGCGCAGCGCGGATCGCGCCGTTCGCCGCGGCCCAGCTCGCGCGTGCATTCGTAATCGAGCGCCTCGTCGCTGCCCCACATCGGGTCCGGCCGCTCAAGGCCGCCGGGGATGCCGCAGCCGGCCAGGAGCGCGAGCGCCGAGAGCGAAAAAACGAGGCGGCTCATTTGAAGTTCTCCTTCCAGCGCGCGATTTGTTCGCGCACCCGCTGCGGCGCGGTTCCGCCGTAGCAATCCCTGCTTTCGACCGATTTTTCAACCGTCAGCA
>DAOMPU010000103.1:0-7992 GCA_035444925.1 Terricaulis sp.
TGAAGGCGGCGTGCCGGAAACCGCGCGCGCCTTGATGCGCCCGTTCGCGCCGGTGAGATTATGACGGGGGCGGCTATGATCGCGATGCGCGCGCGTGTGCGCCTGGAAAGCCCCGTGCGTGCGCCGGACGACATCGGCGGCGCGGCGATCTCCTGGGCGGACCAAGGCGATGTGTGGGCGGCGATCGAAGCGACTGGCGCCGGGCAAGGCGCTGCGTTCGATGCCGCGCCCGCGCTCAGCGCATTTCGCGTCACCATCAATCGCCGCGCCGATCTGCGCGCCGGCTGGCGCGTCGTCTGGGGCTTGCGCGTGCTGCGCATCACCGGCGTGCGCGATGAAGGCGCGCCGCGCATCGTTTTGAACTGCGAGGAGGAGAAGCTTTGAGCGCCGAACGCGCCTTGGCGAAGGCGATCCGCGCCGCGGCGATGGCGGATGCGGACGTGAAGGCCGTGCTGGGCGACCCGGCGCGGCTCTACGACGATCCGCCCGCCGATCCGGTGTTTCCGTACGTCACGCTCGGCCGCGTGGAGGCGCGCGCCAGCGATGCGGCGGGCGCTGAAGCGCTGGAGCATGTGCTGACGTTGCATGTGTGGTCGCGCCATGGCGGGCGGGCCGAAGCGCTGGGCGTGATCGGAGTGCTGCGCGCGGCGCTGCACGATGCACCGCTCGACGTGGAGGGGCGGCGGCTGATTTTGCTGTTCGTCGTGTTCACCGATGTTTTCCGCTCCGGCGATGGCCGCACCACGCATGGCGTGCTGCGGATCAGAGCGCTCACCGAACCGAATTGAGGATCACATGACAGGCCAAAAGGGACGCGACGTCCTGATCAAGATCGCCGATGGCGAGAGCTTCACCACGCTCGCCGGCATTCGCGCCAAAACCATTTCGCTCAACGCGCGCAGCGTGGACGGCACTTCGGGCGAGAGCCCGGAGGCCTGGCGCGAACTGATCGCGGGCGCCGGCGTGAAATCCGCCAGCGTATCGGGCGCAGGCGTGTTCAAGGACGCGGCCTCCGATGTGGCGCTGCAAACAGCGTTTTTCGCGCAGGCGGTGCGCAATTATCAGCTCGTGATCCCCGGTTTCGGCGTCATTGAAGGCCCGTTTCTGATCGAGTCGCTCGATTATTCGGGCGATCATGATGGAGAGGCGGCGTTCGCCGTTACGCTTGCGTCCGCCGGCGCGCTCAGCTTCACGAGCCTCTGATGCGCGAACCGCACAACAAGGCGCGCGGCGAGGTGCTGCTCGCCATCGATGGCGCGCCGCGCAAGCTTTGCGTCACGCTCGGCGCGCTGGCGGAGCTGGAGGCGGCGTTCGACATCAATTCGTTCGCCGAACTGGGCGAGCGCTTGGGGCAGCTCACGGCCGCTGACCTCATCCACGTGCTGGCTGCGCTTACGGCCGGCGGCGGCGAGGCGATGAGCGCGGCGCACTTGGCGCAGGCGCGCATCGATCCTGCCGCGGCGGCCGCCGCGGTGGCTGAAGCGTTCCGCGCGGCGTTCGCGGATGAGGGCTGAGGGCACGCCGTGGGGCGCCTGGCTCAAAGCCGCGTTCGTGTTCGGCCTCGCGCCCGATGCGTTCTGGCGGCTCAGCTTGAAGGAATGGCGCGCGCTTACCGCGGCGGGCGCGGCGCCGTTCGATCGCTCGGCCTTCGACGCGCTGGCGGCGCAATTTCCGGATGGCATGAATGACAAACGTTGATCTCAGCGGCTTTCAACAAGAGCTCGCCGGCGCCTCTGCGGCGCTGCAGGATTTCGCGCAGGTGCAGGCGCGGCGCGCGGCCGATGATGTGGGCGCTTCGTTCGATCGGGCGGGCGATCGCATCGCCGCCGCGATGGGGCGCGCCGCGCGCGGCGGGGAGGCGGCGTTCAAACGGCTCGCGAAAGTGGTTCTGGAAGAATTCGCGCGCCTCGCGCTCGAGCGCATCTTCACGCAGCAAAGCGGCCCGAAAACGCCGTTCTTCGGCGCGCGCGCGGGCGGCGGCAGCGTGAACGCCGGCGGCGCCTACCTTGTGGGCGAGCGCGGGCCCGAGCTGTTCACCCCCGGCCGGCACGGCATGATCGGCCAGCCAAGCGGCGGGGCGATCAACATTCACTTTCACCTCGGCGCCAGCGCCGACGCGGCCGCGATCGCGCGCCACCAAGGCCAGATCGCCGCGGCGATCGCGCGCGCGGTCGCGTATGGGAGGCGCAATCTGTGAGCGCGTTTCACGACATCAGCCTGCCGCTGCCGTTCGCGCTCGGCGCCAGCGGCGCCGTGGAGCGGCGTGTCGATATCGTCGTGCTCGCCAGCGGGCGCGAGGCGCGCAACACGCCGTGGGCGCATGGAAGGCGCCATTACGATATTGGCGGCGCGGTGCGCGCGCTGGACGATCTCAACGCGCTCATTGCGTTCTTCGAAGCGCGGCGCGGACGCCTGCACGGCTTCCGCTTCCGTGATCCGTTCGACTGGAAATCCTGCGCGCCGTCGCAGGCGGTGACGCCGCTGGATCAGGCCATCGGCGAGGGCGATGGCGAAACGGCGGCGTTTCAACTGGTGAAAGCTTACGGCGATTACGCCCGCCCGATCGCCAAGCCGATCGCCGGCAGCGTGCGCGCGGCGATTGACGGAATGGAGACCGACGCGTTCGAGGCCGATCCTGTGACGGGCCTTCTGACCTTTCACGATCCGCCCGCGGAAGGCGCGATGGTCAGCGCCGGCTTTCTGTTTGAAACGCCGGTGCGCTTCGATGCGGAGCGGCTGGACCTTTCGCTCGACGCCTTCGGCGCGGGCCGCGCGCTCAGCGCGCCGTTGATCGAAATTCTGCCCTGATGCGCCAAATCCCTGAAGCCATGGCCGCCGACCTCGCCGGCGGCGTGACCACGCATGCCCATGTCTGGCGTTTCACACGCCGCGACGGGGCGCAACTCGCGTTCACCGACCACGATCGCCCGCTCGCCTTCGATGCGCTGACGTGTGAGCCGCAAGCGGGGTTGCGCCTGGGCGCCGTTGAAAAGAGCTTGGGGCTCGATGTCGATACGGCCAGCGTCTCCGGCGCGCTGAATTCCGATGCGGTCGCGGAAGCGGATATTGCGCGCGGCCTGTGGGACGGCGCGCGGGTCGATCTCTATCGCGTGGATTGGCGCGATCCGATGCAGCGCGTGCATTTGTTCGCGGGCTTCATCGGCGAGGTGCGCAGCGGCGCACAGGCGTTTGAGGCGGAGCTGCGCGGCCTGCAGGCGCCGCTGAACGCCCCGATCGGGCGCGTGTTCTCGCGTTTCTGCGATGCGGACGTGGGCGATCAGCGCTGCGGCGTCGATCTTGATGCGCCTGCTTACAGCGGCGCCGGCGTGGTGCTTGGCGTGAGCGGGGCGCGCGCGTTCAGCGCGAGCGGGCTTGAAGCGTTCGCGCCTGGCTGGTTCGCGCGCGGGCGCCTTGTCTGGGCCGAGGGCGGTGAAAGCGAGGTCGCGGCGCATGGCGCAGAGGGCGGGGCGGCGCTCATAGAAGTGCTCGATCCGCCGGGCTTCATCATCGCACCGGGCATGGGCTTCATTGTTCGCGCCGGCTGCGACAAGCGCTTTGAAACCTGCCGCGCGAAATTCGCAAATAGCCCTAATTTTCGCGGCTTTCCGCACATGCCGGGCAATGACGCGATCCAGGCCGGCCCGATCGCCGGCGAGGCGCTGGACGGAAGCTCGCGCTTCACATGATTGCGCGCACAGCGATCCTCGAGGAAGCGCGCGAATGGATCGGCACGCCGTATCAGCATCAGCAAAGCGCCAAGGGCGCGGGCTGCGACTGCCTTGGCCTCATTCGCGGCGTGTGGCGCGCGTTCTACGGCGCCGAGCCGGAGATCGCCCCGCCCTACACGCCAGATTGGGCTGAGCGCGCGGGCGCGGAAACGCTGCTGCTCACCGCGCGCCGCCATTTGATCGAGCGCCCCATCGAAGAGGCCGAGCCGGGCGACGTGCTGCTGTTTCGCATGGACGCGCAAAGCCCCGCCAAGCACGCCGCGATCCTCGATGAAAACGATCTGCTGATCCACGCCTATTGGGTGCGTGCTGTGGTGCATTCGCGCTTTGCGCCATGGTGGCGCGTGCGCTGCGCGGCGGCGTTCGCCTTTCCTGGAGTCGCCCCATGGCGCAGATGATCCTCTCGAATGTCGGCAGCTATCTTGGCGCGCAATTGCCGGGTGTTTGGGGCTCGATCGGCAGTACGCTGGGGCAAGCGGCGGGCTCGGCGCTGGGCTCGGCGATCGATCAGCGCCTGTTTGGGCAAACCTATCGCCGCCAAGGCGCGCGCCTCACCGATCTGCATGTGCAGACATCGAGTGAAGGCGCGTCCATCCCCGCGCTTTTTGGGCGCGTGCGCATTGCGGGGCAGGTGATCTGGGCCGCGCGCTTCAAGGAGCATGTGGAAACGACGACGAGCGGCGGCGGCGGCAAGGGCGGCGGCGGCGCGCGCGTGCGCAACACCGCGTATCGCTACACGCTCTCTTTCGCCGTCGGCCTCTGCGAGGGCGAAGTGGCGCGCATCGGGCGCGCTTGGGCCAATGGCGAGCCTTTCGATCTTTCACAATGCGCCTGGCGCCTGCATGGCGGCGCCGAGGATCAGGCGCCCGACGCGCTGATCGAAGCGATCGAAGGCGCCGCGCAGGCGCCGGCCTATCGCGGGCTTGCCTATATTGTGTTCGAGGATCTGCCGCTGGAGCGCTTCGGCAATGTGATCCCGCAGCTTTCGTTTGAGATTGTGCGCCCGATGATCGAGGGGCCGCGGCTCGAGGATCGGGTCAAGGGCGTGTGCCTCACCCCCGGGGCTGGCGAATTCGTGTACGCGACGACGCCGATCCTGCGCCAGCTTGGTCCCGGGGCGGAAGCCGCTGAGAATTTGCATGCAGAGCAAGGGCGCGCGAACCTTGAAGTCTCGCTCGATCAGCTCGCGGCGGATTTTCCCAATTGCGAAAGCGTGCTGCTGATCGTCAGCTGGTTCGGCGATGATTTGCGCTGCGGCGAGTGCGAAATTCGCCCGCGCGTGGAGAACGCGGAAAAGCAAACTACGCCGCGATCGTGGCGCGTCAACGGCGTCACGCGCGCCGGGGCGGCGATCGTCTCCGCGCATGACGGCGCACCCGCTTATGGCGGCACGCCCGATGATGCGAGCGTGCTGGAAGCGATCGCGGCGCTGAAGGCGCGCGGCTACAAAGTGGGGCTTTACCCGTTCATTTTGATGGATGTGCCGGCCGGCAATGCATTGCCCGATCCGTATGGCGCCGCCGAGCAGGCGGCCTATCCCTGGCGCGGGCGCATCAGCGTGCATCCGGCGCCGGGCGTGGAAGGCAGCCCCGATCAAACCAGCGCGGCTGGCGATCAGGTCGCGGATTTTTTTGGCGCGGCTGCGCCGGGCGATTTCGCGATCAGCACCGGCGCGCCGGTTTATGGCGGGCCAAGCGAATGGTCCTACCGGCGCTTCATTTTGCACTACGCCAAGCTGGCGCAGCTGGCGGGCGTCGATGTGTTTCTGATCGGCTCGGAGATGCGCGGCCTCACCAGCGTGCGCGAGAGCGCGGCGAGCTTTCCCGCCATCGCCGCGCTGCGTGCGTTGGCGGGCGATGTGCGTGCGCTGGTCGGCGCGGAGACGATCATCACCTACGCCGCCGATTGGAGCGAGTATTTCGGCCATCAGCCGCAGGATGGCTCCGGCGATGTGCTGTTTCACCTCGATCCGCTTTGGGCGGATGAGAATATCGATGTGGTTGGCGTCGATTGGTATCCCCCGCTCAGCGATTGGCGCGATGGCGCGAACCATCTGGACGCGGCGCTTGCGCCCGCGATCCATGATGGCGCGTACCTGCAAAGCCGCATCGAAGCGGGAGAGGGCTATGATTGGTATTACGCGTCGCCTGAGCATCGCGCCGCGCAAACGCGCACGCCGATCACGGACGGCGCTTATAGCGAACCATGGATTTATCGCGCCAAGGATGTGCGCAATTTCTGGGCGCGCGCGCATTATAACCGCCCGGGCGGCGTGCGCGCTGGGGCGCCAACGGCATGGATTGCGCAATCCAAGCCGATTTGGCTGATCGAACTCGGCTGCCCGGCCATCGACAAAGGCGCCAACGCGCCCAATCTTTTCATCGACGCCAAAAGCAGCGAAAGCGCGCTGCCGCCGTTTTCAACCGGCGCGCGCGATGATCTGCTGCAGCGGCGCGTGCTGGAGGCGTATCTCGATTATTGGGCCGCGCCCGAAAACAATCCGCTTTCCGAACTGACCGGCGCGCCGATGATCGAGGCGGCGTTTCTTTATTGCTGGGATGCGCGCCCGCACCCGGCTTTTCCCGCGCGTGCGGACGTGTGGGCCGATGGGCGCAATTGGCGTCTTGGCCATTGGATGAACGGCCGCGCCGGGCTCTCCGGCCTCAGCGAAGTGTTCGCAGCGCTTTGCGCGCGGGCGGGGTTTGAGGCGTTCGATGTTTCCGGCTTGCGCGGGGTCGTCAACGGCTACGTGGTGGATTCGCCTGCGAGCGTGCGCGAGGCGCTTGAGCCGCTGATGGCGGCCTACAACGTCGCCGCCGCCGAGCGCGCGGGGCGGATCGTGTTCTTTCACCGCGAAGCGCAGGCGCCCGCGCCGCTCACGCGCGATGATCTTGCCGCCGAAAGCGCGGCTGCTTTGCTCAGCGAGCGCGGCGATGGCGCCGAAACGCCGATTGAGGCGCGCGTGCGCTTCATTGATCCCCAGCGCGATTATCTGGCCGCGGCCGTCAGTGCGCGCCGGCTCGATCGCGCGGCGGGCGGGGTTGTCACGCTTGAGGCGCCGCTGGTGCTTGAGGCAGAGGCGGCCGAGCGCTTGGCGCAAGCGGTGCTGGCCGATCGCCGCGCGGGCCTGGAGGCGCTGGCGCTGACTTTGGGCCCCGCGCATCTGCGGCTGGAAGCGGGCGATCATGTGCTATTCGCGGGCGGCGCGGAGGCGTTTGAGATCGTGCGTGTGGAAGCGGCCGGCGCGCATCGCCTCGAATTGCGCCGAACCATCAGCGCGGGCGCGGCGCGGCTGGGCCTTGCCGAGCCTGTTGCGCCGCCCGCGCCGGCGATCGCGCCCACACCCGCGCTCGCCTTGCTTGATTTGCCGCCGCTGCCTGGCGCGGAGAGCGATCAGCGTCCGCTGGCGGCGGTGTTCGCCGCGCCCTGGCTCGGCGCGCATGCGCTTTATGGCGGCGCCGAGGAAACGCTGCGCGCAACGGCGCAGGGGCCGGCTGTGATGGGTGAATTGCTTTGGGCGCTCTGGCCCGGGCCGGTGGATCGTTGGGACGAAGGCAACCGCATCCGCGTGAAGCTTTATGGCGGCGCGCTGCAAAGCGTCGCGCGCAACGCGCTGCTGAATGGGGCGAACGCGTTCGCGATCGAGAGCGAAGGCGGGGCGTGGGAGATCGTGCAGGCGCGCGATTGCGTGCTGACCGGGCCGGGTGAGTACGAGCTCTCTGGTTTCTTGCGCGGCGTGCTGGGCTCTGCGCATGCGATGCGCAGCCCGCACCCGGCGGGCGCGCGCGTCGTGCTGCTGGATCAGCGGCTCGCGCGCTTTGCCGTAAACCCGCACGAATGGGGCGAGGCGCTGGCGGTGCGCGCGCCGCCGGCGGGCGCTTTCGCTTCAGATTCACGCGCCGCGGCCGCCGCGCCGGTGTTCAACAACGCCGCTGCGCGCCCCTGGGCGCCGGCGCATTTGCGCGCGCGCCGGCTGGCGGGCGGGGACGTTTCCGTCACCTGGGTGCGGTGCGCGCGGATCGGCGGCGATTCCTGGGGGGCGGGCGATCCCCCGCTCGGCCCGGAAGGGGAGCGCTACCGGATCGAGGTGCTGGACGGAGCCGCGGTGCGGCGCGCCGTGGAGACGGATAAAGCCGCCTGGCTCTATCCGGAGGCGGAACAAGTGGCTGATTTTGGGGGCTTGCCCAGCGCTTTGACGCTTAAAGCAGCGCAACTGGACGCCGGCGGGCGGCCAGGGTTGAACAAGCGATTAATCATAACATTA
>DAOMPU010000104.1:0-7955 GCA_035444925.1 Terricaulis sp.
GCGGCCTCAGCTTCTGCGGCTTTCGCCGCTGGCGCAGCCTTGGCGTCCGGCATGATGATTTTCGCCATCAGCAGTCCGCCGGGCGCCGCCATGAAGCTGGCGGCGAGCAGGTAGTTCAGATCAATGCCCATCTGCGCATAGGCCGCCAGCACGCTGCCGGAAACCGAGGCCATGCCCGTGGTCATGATCGCAAACAGCTGCGGGCCGGTGACGATCGGCAGATAGGGCTTCACCACCAGCGGCGCTTCGGTCTGCCCAACAAAAATGTTCGCCGCCGCCGTCAGAGATTCAACCCGGCCCGTGCCGAGCAGAATCCGCAACGCCCCGCCCACCCAGGTGACGATCGGCTGCATCACGCCGATGTGGTAGAGCACCGACATCAGCGCCGAGAAAAAGATGATGATCGGCAGCACATTGACCGCGAAGCTGAAACCGACTTCACTTGAAAGCGGGCCGAACACCATGGCGATGCCGGCGCCGGAAAAATCGATCAAGCCTTGTACGCCGCCTGACATCGCGCTCAGCGCGGCGCGGCCGGCGGGCAGATAGAGCACGAGCGCGGCCAGCGCGGCTTGCAAAGCCAGCGCCGCAATCACGATGCGCACGCGGATCGCGCGCCGATTGGTGGAGAGCAGCACCGCCAGCAGCAAGATGGCGGCAACGCCGATGAGGCCCTGCCAAATTTGCACCCGCGCGCTCCCCTCGTTATTGTTCCTCGGCTTAGACGCCCATGCGCTTTGGCGCAATTCGTCCCCGACGGGCGCCCCTTACAATATCCCCGGCGTGCGGAACCTGATCCCGCCGCCGCGCGTTGAAAGCCCTATCTATAGGTTTCTTATTGGTTCCAAAGTAGAAAATTGGCGGGGCTGAAAGATACCGCGCCGCCCGCTCTGGATGCGGCGCATGATGCGCTGTTTTTGGATTTGGACGGCACGTTGGTGGAGATCGCCGACGATCCCGCCCAGGTGCGCATGGACGAGGCCGCGCGCGCGATGTTGCGCGCGCTGGCCAAGCGTGCAGGCGGCGCCGTCGCGGTGCTGACGGGGCGCACGATGGCCGAAGCCGACCGTATCAGCGGCGCCGCCATTGGCGCGGTGGCCGCGTTGCATGGGCTGGAGATGCGCTGGTCGCACGCCGCGCCGCTTCAGGCGCCGCAACCTGCGCGGCAAGTGCGCGATTTGGCGGCGATGTTCGCGAAGCAGATTGCGCGCGGCGATTTGAACGCGCGCCTGGAGGACAAAAACGTCAGTCTAGCGTTGCATTATCGCCATGCGCCCGAAGCGGAGGCGCGGGTGCATGAAGCGGCGTGCGCGGCCGCGGCGGCGCATAATCTGCGCACGATGAAAGGAAAGATGGTGATCGAGATTCTGCCTCCGGGCGCCAACAAGGGCGATGCGCTGCGCGCCTTCATGCAAGCGCCGCCCTTCGCGGGGCGACGCCCGATCATGGTGGGCGATGACATCACCGATGAAAGCGCGTTTGAAGCGGCGAATGCGCTGGGCGGCGCCTCCATTCTGGTGGGCCCGGCGCGCGCCAGCGCCGCCTCAAGCCGCCTTGACGGCGTCGCCGCAGTGCGCGCCTGGCTTGGCGCGGCTTTGGAGGCCGCGCGATGAGCGATCTGGACCTGGCGCCGATTGGCAATTGCGCGGTGAGCGCGTTGATTGATCGCAACGGACGCATCGCCTGGGCGTGCGTGCCGCGCGTGGACAGCGATCCTGTGTTCAGCGCGCTGCTGGGCGGGGAGGCGCCGGAATGGGGCTTTTGGCAGATCGAGCTGATCGGCGCCGTCAGCGCGGAGCAGCACTACGAGCGCAACACCCCGATCCTCGTCACGCGGCTGAAGGATGCGCAGGGCGCGGCGATCGAGATCGTGGATTTTTGCCCGCGCTATCCGCACCTGGGGCGGACCTATCGACCTACAGCGTTCGCGCGCATCGTGCGGCCGGTCTCGGGCGCGCCCCGTATTCGCGTGCGCTTGCGCGCCGCGCGCAATTGGGGCGAGCGCCTGGCCGAGCGCACGCGCGGCTCAAACCACATCCGCTACCTGCTGCCCGATGCGCCGATGCGGCTCAGCACCAGCGCGCCGGTTTCCTTCGTTTGGGATGAGCAGATTTATCGCTTGGAGGAGGAGCAAGGCTTTTTCTTCGGCCCGGACGAGCCGTTTTCGCAGCAGATCATCCCGGCGCTGCGCGCCATGCATGAAAACACCCGCGCCTATTGGCGCAAATGGGCGCGCACGCTCGCCACGCCGCTTGAATGGCAGGCGGAGGTGATCCGCGCGGCGATCACCTTGAAGCTCTGCGTGCATGAGGAAACCGGCGCCATCGTCGCGGCGATGACGACTTCGTTGCCCGAGGCTGCGTCGAGCGGGCGCAATTGGGACTATCGCTATTGCTGGCTGCGCGATGCGTATTACACGATCCAGGCCCTGAACCGCGTCGGTGCGGTGGATATTCTTGAGGGCTATCTCACCTACCTGCGCAACATCGTGGACGCGACGCCGAGCGGGCGCATCCAGCCTGTCTATGGCGTAGGACTTGAGCCCGCCTTGGATGAGCGCATCGCCGAGCATTTGCCGGGCTATCGCGGCATGGGGCCGGTGCGCGTCGGCAATCAGGCGTACGAGCATCATCAGCATGATGTTTATGGCCAGATCATCCTGGCCAATACGCAGGCGTTCTTCGATCAGCGCTTGCTGCGCCCCGCAAGCGTCGAGGATTTCCAGGCGCTCGAAAGCGTGGGCGAGCGCGCCTATCAAGTCTATCTGCAGCCGGACGCCGGCTTGTGGGAATTCCGCACCCGCGCGGCCTCGCATACCTATTCGGCGCTGATGTGCTGGGCCGGTTGCGATAAACTGGAAAACGCCGCGCGCGTTCTTGGCCTCGCTGAGCGCGAGGCCTTGTGGGGCGAGCGCGCGCGCGAAATGCGCGGCGAAATCGAAAAGCGCGCCTGGAACGAGCAGCTCGGCCGTTTCGCCGCCACGCTTGGCGGCGGCGATATGGACGCAAGCCTCCTGCAATTGGTGGATGCGCGCTTTCTTGAGGCGGACGATCCGCGCTTTCTGGCCACGCTCGAAGCCGTGGAGCGCATGCTGCGCCGCGGCTCGCATGTGCTGCGTTACGCCACCGAAGATGATTTCGGCCTGCCTGAAACGGCGTTCAATTTCTGCACCTTCTGGTTCATCGAGGCGCTCTATCGCGTCGGCCGGAAAGATGAGGCGCGCGCGCTTTTCACCGAGATGCTCGCGCGGCGCACGCATGCGGGGCTTTTGTCCGAAGATTGCGATCCGCTGACGGGGGAGCCGTGGGGGAATTATCCGCAGACCTATTCATTGGCGGGCATGATCAATTGCGCCGTGCTGCTGAGCAAACCCTGGAGTGATGTGCGATGACGCGCCTTGTCGTAGTTTCCAACCGCGTGTCGCTGCCCGAGCCGGGCGGCGCGAGCCAAGGCGGGCTGGCCGTCGCGATCAATGCGGCGCTGCGCCAATATAGCGGGCTCTGGTTTGGCTGGAGCGGGCAGGCGGCGCCGGAATTCTCCGGCCAGATCGCCATGCGACGCGCCGAAGGCGTGACCGCCGCCACGATCGATCTCGAAGAGCAGGACGTTCAGGAATATTATAACGGCTTCGCCAATCGCACGCTCTGGCCGCTCTTTCACTACCGCATCGATCTCACCGCGTTCGAGCGTTCTTACGGATCGGGCTATGCGCGCGTGAATCTGCGCTTCGCGGAAACGCTGCGCCCCCTGATCGAGCGCGACGACATGATCTGGGTGCATGATTATCATCTCATTCCGATGGCGCGCGAGCTGCGCGAGCGCGGCGTCAACAATGCGATCGGCTTCTTCCTGCACATTCCATGGCCGGCGCGCGAAATTCTCGTCACCTTGCCGCGGCATCGGCAATTGGTGGAGGCGCTGTTTCATTACGATGTGATCGGCTTTCACACGCAGGAATGGCTGGACGCGTTTACCGCTTATGTGCGCTACGAAGCGGGCGGTGAAGTTCTTCCGGATGGCCGTCTGCGTGCGTTCGGGCGCACCGTGCGCGCTGCGGCGTTGCCGATCGGGCTCGACGCCAAGGAATTCGCCGCGATGGCGGCCTCGGCGCCGGCGCTGGAAAGCTTCGAGCGCATGCAGGAAAGCAAGCTCGGCCGCAAAATGCTGCTGGGCGTCGATCGGCTCGATTATTCCAAGGGTCTCGAAGAGCGCCTGATGGCGTATGAGCGCTTCCTCAACGATCACCCCGATCGCGAGCGCGACGTCTTTATGCTGCAGATTTCCACGCACACGCGCTCGGACGTGGAAGAATACCAGGATATCAGCTCGCGGCTCGACGCGCTCACCGGGCGTATCAACGGCGCCTTTGCGGAGATGGATTGGATTCCGGTGCGCAACGTGCACCGCCCGCATGGCCGCGATGAACTCGCCGGTATTTATCGCGCGGCCGATGTGTGCCTGGTCACGCCGCTGCGCGATGGGATGAATCTCGTCGCCAAGGAATTCGTCGCCTCGCAGCGCGAGGATGATCCCGGCGTGCTGATCCTTTCCCGCTTCGCCGGCGCCGCGAGCCAGATGAAGCAGGCGCTAATCGTCAATCCGTTCAGCCAGGAAGACGTCGCCGACGCGATCAACCGTGCGCTGAACATGGAGCTCGCCGAGCGGCAGGATCGCTGGCGCGCGCTGCACGAAGGCGTCGTGAAGGATGATGTGGTGGCGTGGCGCGACGCGTTTGTGGCGTTGCTGCAAAGCGCAAATCGCCCCGCAGCGATCGGCGACGCCGCCTAATCCACGCGCATCACGTCCGACCATTCCGGGTGGCGCTCATATTGGGCGCGCAGGAACGGGCACAGCGGCACGATGCGAAAGCCCTTGGCGCGCGCATCGGCGACGACATGCTCCGCCAGGGCGCGGCCCACGCCTTTGCCGCCCAGGCTATCGGGCACGCCGGTATGATCGACGATGATGAGCTTCTCGTTGATGCGCGAGAAGGTCATCTCGCCCACATCGGTTTGCCCGGCGACATGCGCGACGTAGCGCCCCTTCTTGCCGTTGTCTTCAAGCGTGATGGTGACATCAGACATGGGCGTTGCTCCTGAGTGCGAGATCGCGTAGGCGCGCGACCATGGGGGAGGCGGGATCGGCCAAGGGCGCGATCACGGTGAAATGGTTGGCGCCGGGGAGCGCTTCATAGCGCGTCTCGGCGCCATCGGCGGCCCACGCTTCGACGATGGCTTGGCTCTGGCGCAGATATTCCGCGCTTTCATCGCCGCCGACGATTGCGTCGAGAATCTTGCCCGCCGGCGCCGGCCAGGAAAGCGGGCTCAGCGCATCGGCTTCCGCTGCATCGAGGCGCAGCGCGGCGTTGAGGCTGGTGGGAATAAGCGGCGCAAGTTCGAACAGGCCAGAGATCGCGTAGGCGGCGGGCACATGCGCTTCGGTGGCCAGCAGGCAGGCCGCGAGGTGCCCGCCGGCGGAGTGGCCGGCGGCGATCACCGGCGCGCCGCTTTCCGCGTGTAGCGCCGCGCAAGCCGCGCGCATCTGCTGCACAATGTCGCCGATGCGCACATGGGGGCAGAGATCATAGCTGGGCGCGGCGACGCTGATCCCGTGCGCGTTGAGCCCGCGCGCCATATGGGAAAAAAAGCTCTTGTCGAGCGCCTGCCAATAGCCGCCATGGATGAACATCACGCATGCGCCGGCCCCCGCATCGAACACATCCATGCTTTCGCGCGCGCCGGCGCCATAGGCGATCACGCGCGGCGGCTTTTCGGCGCGATAGGCGGCGGCGTCGGCCGCCCATCCGGCGATGATCGCGGGATGCTCGGGCACGCGGGCGCGATTATTGTATTCGGCTTCGAGGTCGCTCATTCGTTGTCGGGATAGTCGAAGCCGGGCCATTTCGAGCCGTAAAGCTGATAGCCGAGGATGGTGTAGGTCTGCGCCACGTTCGCATTGGCGCGGATGGATTCGGTCACTACCTTTTGGATCGTGTTGAGATCGGGGTGCTCGATGCGCACCAGCAAATCCCACTCGCCCATGATAGAATAGATATCCATGATTTCGCCGATCGCATCGCGCAATGCGTTGCCGACGGCTTCGGGCGTGGCGCCTTGCACGCGGACGAAAACAAAAAGGCTGTGGTCTGCCATGGGGGAGCTCTCCTGGCGGCGAGTGTAGCGGCGCGGCCGCGCGCGCGCTAGCGCGGAA
The DNA here is from genome assembly GCA_035444925.1 of Terricaulis sp. Classification (GTDB taxonomy): domain Bacteria; phylum Pseudomonadota; class Alphaproteobacteria; order Caulobacterales; family Aquidulcibacteraceae; genus Vitreimonas. The sequence continues at coordinate 6,211 of DAOMPU010000104.1, forward strand.
CCACGGCCGTTGTCTCGATCTCGATCAGCGCCGCGTCCTCGATCAGCGCTTTCACCTCGACGACCGCCATGGCCGGATAATTCTTGCCCATCTTTTCGCGCCAGATCGCGCCGATCTCGGCCAGGCATCCAAGGTAGGCGCGCTTGTCGGTGATGTACCAGGTCATGCGCGCCACGTGCTCAGGCCCGGCGCCGGCTTCGGCCAGCACGGCAAGCGTGTTGTCCAGCGTTTGGCGAAATTGGCCTGGCAGATCGGCATGCGCGAACGCCCCTTCGGGCGTCCAGCCGATTTGCCCGGCGATGAACACCAGCTTGCCTTCGGCCTCGACGCCGTTCGCATAGCCTTTCGGGCGCGGCCAGCCTGGCGGCAGCAGGGTTCTCATGCGGGCTCCTGATAGGCGGCCATGGCCGCGCGCAAATCGTGCGGCCAGCGCTCGGCCTTCATGCTGGCGAGATCGGCATAGACGATGGTGTGATCGAAGCGCGCCACGATCTGCCCGGCCACGCGCGCCTCATGCAGCAGCTGGCACGAGGCGCCGCCGAGATGGGCGACCGCAAGGCTCTGCGCCAGCCGGTCGCCGATGCGGACGGGACGCACGAACTCGGCGTCGAGCTTCACCGTAGGCACGCCCTTGCGCTGCTCGATGTGCAGCGCTTTGAACGAAGCGCCGAGCGCGGCGAACCAATCCTCAGTGATTTCGTTCACCAGCGCGAAGAAACGCGGATAGAACATGATGCCCGCCGGGTCGCAATGCTCGAAGCGGACGATGATCTCGCGGCGGAACGCGCTCATGGAGCCTCGCGCAGTTTGAAGCGTTGCAGTTTGCCGGTGTGCGTTTTGGGCAGATCGCTCACAAACGCGATGGCGCGGGGGTATTTGTAAGGCGCGATCGTCGCCTTCACGTGATCCTGCAGCGCCTTCTCGCTCGCTTCGGCGCCGGGCTTGAGCACCACGAAGGCTTTAACGATCTGCCCGCGCTCGGCATCTGGCGCGCCGATTACGGCCGCTTCGGCCACGGCCTCGTGCGTCAGCAGCGCGTTTTCCACCTCCGGCGCGCCGATATTGTAGCCGGCGGAGATGATCATGTCGTCCGCGCGCGCGACATACCAGAAATAGCCCTCGCGATCACGGCGATAGAGATCGCCGGTGACGTTCCAACCATTCACCACGTAATTCTTTTGCCGATCATCGGCGAGATAGCGGCAACCCGTCGGCCCGCGAATGGCGAGGCGGCCTTCGCCCTCGCCTTCGAACGGCTGATCGCTCTCATCAAGCAGCGTCGCTTCATAGCCCGGCACGGCTTTGCCGGTGGCGCCGGGGCGGATGTCATCGCCGCGCGCGGAAACGAAAATGTGGATCATCTCGGTTGAGCCGATCCCGTCGATGATGCGAATGCCGGTGTGCGCGAACCATTGGTCGGATGTCGCTTGTGGCAGGTGCTCGCCGGCGGAAACGCAAGTGTGCAGCGAAGCGAGCTTGCGTACATCCTGCTTCATCAGCGCGCGATAACCGGTGGGGGAGGTGAACAGCGTTGTGGCTCTGTGCTGCGCGATTGTATCGGCCAGCACGTCAAAGCCTGGCTTTTCGCAGATCGCGGTCGCGGCGCCCACGCTTGCGGGGAACACCATGCCCGCGCCAAGCCCGAAGGTGAACGCGAACGGCGGCGTGCCGATAAATATATCGCCGGCTTTGGGCTGCAGGATGTGGCGCGAGAAGGTCTCCGCCATCGCCGCGATGTCGCGATG
>DAOMPU010000105.1:0-7908 GCA_035444925.1 Terricaulis sp.
CGAGCAGGATCACCATGAAAATCGCCTGCACCACGGAAGCGGTGACGCGCGAGCCGAGCGAGCCGACGTCCCCGCCCACTTTGAGCCCTTGGCGGCAAGCGATAATGGCCAGCACCAGCGCGAACACCGGCGCCTTCACAAAGCCCACCCAGAAATTCTGCTGCGCCACCACTTCGGCGACGCGCGCGAAGAACATGGCGGGGCTGATGCCGAGGGTCCACCAGCTCACAAGCAAGCCGCCGAAAATGCCTGACATCATCGCCGCGAAATTGAGGATCGGCGTCATCACCAGCATGGCGATGACGCGCGTGGCCACGAGCGCCTCCATCGGATCGATGCGCATAGTGCGCATCGCGTCAATTTCCTGGCGCATTTTCATGGCGCCGATCTCGGCGGTGAAGGCGCTGTTGGTGCGCCCCGCAAGCAGGATGGCGGTGATCACCACCGCAAACTCGCGCAGCACCGAAAGCGCGACCAGCTCCACCGTGAACACCGAGGCGCCGAAATCGCCGAGAATGCGCGCGCCAAGATAGGCGATCACCAGGCCGACGAAGAACGAAAGCAGCATCACGATCGGCAGCGCGTTGAGCCCCGCCACTTCCATGGTGTGCACCACCGAGACCCAGCGGATGCGCTGCGGCTTCAGCGCCAGACGGCCGAGCACGACCAGCGTTTCGCCGAAAAAGCCGATGGTTTCGATGATCTCGACGCCAAGCGCGCTGGCGGCTTTGCCCACGCGCTCGAAAAAACCTTGCAGGCCGTGCGTGCGCTCAGGCGGCGGCGCCGGCTGAACAGCGGATTTGCGCGCGGCGGCGAGCAGCGCCAGCGCGTTTTCATGCGCGCCGCGCACGGCGATGCGTTCGCTTCCCGCGGGGCCGTCGCGGAAGGTGCGGTCCACCAGATAAGCGCCGGCGACATCGAAGCGGCCGAGCTTGGAAACATCGAGGGCGGCGCCGGGAACAAGCTTGGCGGCCAAGGCGCGCATTTCGAGTTCGAGGCTGGCGATGGTGTCCACCGTCCAATCCCCGCGCAGCGAGAGCACGGGCGCGCCCTCTTCGCTCAGCTCGAATGCGGCCTCATCGGCCATAAACGCCCCTCATCCAATCGTTCGCACCCACAATAGAGAGCTAACAGAAAATATTAGGCAAAGATGCGGTGGCCGCGCGGCGCGCAGGCTTCGCGCGAGAGGCGAATTTGTTAACGAGAAGTTGCTGCGCGCCGCGTAAACAGCATGAGCGCAATGAGCCCGCCAGCGCCGGCCAGCGCCGCCATCGCCCAATACCCCTTCGCGCCGCCCCAATCGTAAAGCCATCCTGAAGCGATCGTGGCGATGCCGAGCAACAGCCCCGATGACAGCGATGAATAAAGGGTTTGCGCCATGGCGGCGGCATTATCGGGCGCCTCGCGATAGATGAGGCGCATGGCGCCCACGTGCGCGGCGGCGAAGCTCAGCGCGTGCAACGCCTGAAGGAACCACAGAATGGCGCCCTCGGGGGCAAAGCCCATGGCGATCCAACGCATCACGGCGCCGGCGGCGGCGACAAGGATCATGGCCTCCGCGGAAACGCGCCGCTCAATTGGCGCGAGGCTCCACAGCAGCGCGACTTCCACGGCCACGCCGAACGCCCAAAGAAGGCCGATGGTTTCCGCCGGCACGCCCTGCGCGCGCCAGGCGATGGTGGAGAACGCGTAGTAGAAGGCGTGCGCGCATTGAATCAGCCCGCACGACACAAGCACGATGACGAACCGGCGCGAGCGCATCAGCGCGGCCAGCGCGCCGAAGCGCTCCCTGCTCGGCGCCTTCGCGGCGGGCGGGTCTGGCGTGAGCGCGAACACCGAAGACGCGAGCAGGCTGGCCAACGCCAAGAGCACCCACACCACCACCGCGCCGATGCCAAAGCGCGCCACCATGAAGCCGCCGACGATATTGGCGACAATGAACGCCACCGAGCCAATTCCGCGCCCGAGCCCGTAGGAAATCCGCCCCTGCGCCGTCGCGCGCAGCAGCGCCGCTTCGATCAGCGGGGTGACCGCCTGCAAAAGCGAGAGCGCAATGAAGCCAAGCAGAAGCAGCGACCAAAAATCGTGCGCGAGAAAAAAGAAGGCGGCGAACGCCGCCAACGCCGCCCCCGAAACGAGGCGCAGCGGCAAGCGTCGATCGGCCGCGCCATCGGCCCAAAAGGCGATCGCCGGGCCGGTGAGGATGCGCGCAAATTGCGCCAGCGACAGCACAAGGCCGATCTCCGCGCCCGAGAGCGCGCGCTCCACCTCAAGCCAGCGCGGCAGGAAAACCAGCGTGACGCCCGTTGTCGTGAACAGGCACGACATCACCAGAGTGACGCGCGCGGCGGGGGAAGCGAAGGGGCTCAATTCAGTCCTGGGCGGCGCAAATATGGGCTCGGACTCGCTCTATCCCGCAAGCCGCGCGCGATGTCGATCACCCGCCTTGCTTGCGCCCTTCCCGGCGCTTAGACCCAAGCCATGTACGGACACTCCACCCCGCCCCGGCGCGACCTTTATCCCATGATCGAAGCCCGCGAGAGCGAGATGCTGCGGGTGAGCGATCTGCATCAGATTTATTACGAACAAAGCGGGGCGATGCAGGGCCTGCCGGCGATTGCGCTGCATGGCGGGCCCGGCGGGGGACTTTCGCCGGAGATGCGCCGCTTCTTCGATCCGCGCCGCTATCGCATCGTGATGATGGATCAGCGCGGGTGCGGGCGCTCTACCCCGCATGCGGAGCTGGCGGAAAACACCACTTGGGATCTGGTGGCCGATATCGAGCGCGTGCGCGAAAAACTTGGCGTCAGCAAATGGCTGGTGTTCGGCGGCTCATGGGGATCGACGCTGGCGCTGGCCTATGCCGCCAAGCATCCCGAGCGTGTGGCGGGCCTCGTGCTGCGCGGCATCTTTCTGTTGCGCAAGCAGGAGATCAATTGGTTTTATCAAAGCGGCGCCAGCCACGTTTTTCCCGATGCGTTCGCCCGCTATGAGAGCGCGATCCCGGAAGACGAGCGCGGCGATCTGGTGGCGGCGTATCACAAACGGCTGATTTCAAGCGACCGTGACACGCGCATCCGCGCCGCGCGCGCCTGGGCGCGCTGGGAGGGCGAGACCATCTCGTTCGCAGGGCCGAGCGCGCTGCCGGCGCGCTTCACCGAGGATCGCTTCGTGGAAGCCTTCGCGCGCATCGAGAACCATTATTTCACCAACAATGGCTTCTTCGCCCATGACGGCTGGCTGCTCCATCAGGTGGATGTGATGCGGCAAATCCCCTGCCGCATCGTGCACGGCCGCTACGACATGTGCACGCCGATGAGCAACGCGTGGGATCTGAAGCAACGCTGGCCGGAAGCGGAACTGGAGATCATTCCTGACGCGGGGCACAGCTCGCTGGAGCCCGGCATTGTCGATGCGCTGGTGCGGGCGACGGATTGGATGGCGGAGAGCGGGAATTGGTAGCGTCCCTCGCCCCGCACGGCGGGGGAGGGACAGCGGCGAAGCCGCAGGGAGGGGGAAAGTGAAACATCCTCCCATCGTGAACCGCGCAAGAGCGCTGCGGCAGACGCAAAGCGTTGCGGAGAAATTGCTTTGGGAGCGCCTTCGCAGAAACCAGCTCAATGGCTGGGGCTTCAGGCGGCAAGCGCCGGTGAGCGATTTTGTCGTCGATTTTCTTTGTCACAAGCCGGCGATGATCGTTGAGGTCGATGGACCTGCGCACGACAGCGCGGAGCAACAGGCATTCGACGCGGCGCGGACGGTGAAACTTGAGGCCGTCGGCTTTCTCGTGATCCGCGTTCAAGAGCGTGTGGCGCGCGACGGGATCGAACACGTGTTGGCGTGGATCGGCGCCGTTGGGGCGCTGGTGCTGGCGGGGAAGCTCGTTCCAGACGCGCTACGGCGTCTCGACACTGTCCCCCTCCCCTAGCCCCTCCCCCGCTGCGCGGGGCGAGGGGAATCCTACCACAGCCACCCCCGCGCGCCTGTCTGATCGCGGTGCAGATCGATGCTGAGCACAATGGCGAAGCCGGCCATCAGCGTCATCATCGCGGTGCCGCCGAAGCTGAGCATCGGCAGCGGAATGCCGACGACGGGCACGAGGCCGATCACCATCGCAGTGTTGATGAACACGTAGCACGCCAGTGTCGCGGCGATGCCGGCGGCGGCGAGCTTGCCGAACAGCGAGCGCGCGCGCATGGCCACACGCAGCGCCATGGCCATGAGGCCGCCGTAGAGCAGCAGCACGAAAGCGCCGCCGAGCAAGCCGAACTCCTCCACGATCATCGTGAAGATGAAGTCGGTGTGCTTTTCCGGCAGGAAGTTGAGCTGGCTTTGCGTGCCTTGCATGTAGCCGCGCCCGAACAGCCCCGCCGAGCCGATGGCGATTTTCGATTGCAGCACGTGATAGCCGGCGCCGAGCGGATCGTCGGTGATGCCGAGAAACACGTTCACGCGCTCGCGCTGATATTCGTGCAGAATGGAGGTGTAGGCGAAGATAGCGCCGCCGACGGCGACGATCGCCCCCGCGGCGATGATGCGCCAAAGCAAACCACCCAGAAACATCACGCAAATGCCGGCGAACAGGATCAGCAGCGAGGTGCCGAGATCGGGCTGGTGCATGACCAGCCCAACGGGCGCCGCCAGCATCAGGAAGGGCGGAACAACCCAGAGCACAGTGCCAGTGCGGCGCGGATCGAGCCCCTGATAATAGCGCGCGAGCGCAAGCACGATGCCGATCTTCATAAGCTCAGAGGGCTGCAGCGACATCGGCCCGATGGCCAGCCAACGCTGCGCGCCCATGCGCGTTTCGCCGAATAACTCGACGCCAATCAGCAAGATCAGCGCAACCGCGTACAAAGGATACGCGACGGCGAGCCAGAAGCGCGCATCGAGAAACATCGCCGCGCCCACGACAAGCACGAGCATGATTCCAAAGCGAACGCCGTGCGTCAGCGGCATATCCGTCCACGCGCCGGAAGACACCGAAAAGTGCATCGCCATGCCCACGAGTGCGATCGCGCAGAGCAGCGTGAGGATGCCCCAATTGAGACGGCGGAAGCGCTCGAACAAGGTGTTCGGATTGGCGCCGACAGCGAGCGTCATGCCTGCCTCGCATTGGGCTCAAGCGTGGCGAGGCGCGCGGCCGCGCGACGGGAGGGATCGCGGATCAGCGTTTCGCGCATGATGCGGTTGGCGATCGGCCCTGCAACCGACGACCCGGCGCCGCCATGCTGCACCACCACGGCGCACGCATAGCGCGGCTCATGCCAGGGGCCGAAGCAGCAGAACAGGCCGTGATCGCGGAAGCGCCATTCGATCGTGGAGAAGTGCCGGCCGCGGTTGGAGCCGAGCGCGCGCACCTGCGCGGTGCCGGTTTTGCCGGCGATCTGCACCGGCCGCCAGGAGCGGTTTTCCGGCGTGAGCGGCACGGCCGCATCGGTTTCAGGATGGCGCACCAGCCCCATATTGCCGGCGCGCATGGCGGTGCCGCCCGGCTCGTTGCAGACGCCGTACATGCCGTCGCGCACGCGGGCGAGAAATTCGTTCTCGATGCCGTTCATGTGCGGCGCTTGCGGGGGATCGGCGGCGCCCGCCCCTTCGCGGATGAGACGCGGCAGGACCGCGTAGCCGTTATTGCCGAGACGCGCCGACATGACGGCGAGCTGCAAGGGCGTGACGCCCATGGCGCCCTGGCCGATGCCGTAATTTACGGTGAGGCCGCCGGTCCAGCCTTCGTTGCGGTTTTCACGCCACCAAGTTGGATCGGGAATAAGGCCGTCGCGCACGTTGGGAACGCTGACATCGAAATGCGCGCCGAGGCCGAACTGGCGCGCCACTTCGGCGATGCGCTCAGGGCCCGCACGCAGGGCCGCTTGGTAGAAATAGACATCGCACGAATGCTTGATGGCGTTGTGCAAATTCATGCGGCCGTGGCCGCCATTGCGCCAGCAATGGAACGTGCGCCCGCCAAAATAGAAACCGCCCGAGCAGCTCACCGCCCAATCGTCTTCCACGCCGGCCTGCTTGGCGGCGATGCCGACGATCATCTTGAACGTGGAGCCCGGCGGATAAACGCCGGTGACCGCTTTGTTGAAGAGCGGGGTCTTTTCGTCGAGATTGTAGGCGTTGAAATCGTTTTGGCCGATGCCGTTGACGAACAGGTTGGGATCAAAGCCGGGCGCGGACGACATCACCAAGAGATCGCCGTTGTGGATGTCCATCACCACGGCGGCGCCGGCTTCCTGGCCGAAGCTTTCCATCGCCACGCGCTGCAATTCGTGATCGAGCGTCAGCACGAGGCCTTGGCCGCGCACCGGCTCGCGCCGCTCGGCGGCGTCCTCGCCCTGCTCCACGCCGCGCGCATTGACGATCACTTTGCGATAGCCGGGCTGGCCGTGCAGCGCGCTTTCCATTTCCGCTTCGAGCCCGGCGCGGCCGAGGCGCACATAAGGATTGCGCAGATACATCGCGCGCGTTTCGCCCTGGCCGGGCGTTTCGAGCGCGCGGTCAACATCGCGCTGCGTCGGCTTTTGCACGTAGCCGATCGGGTGGCCGTACACGATGCCGTGCGGATAGCGGCGCACTTCCGCGCTCATCGCAACGACGCCCGGCAATTCGGGCAAGCGCACATTGATGGCGTTGAACTCGTCCCAGGTCAGGCCCTCGCGCACGGGCTGCAGCTCATAGCGCGGGCCGCCGCGCACACGGATGGCGGCGCGGCGCGCCCATTCGCTATCGAGCCCCAGGATCGCGGCGATGCGCGCCAGCACAGCTTCGAGATCGCCGACCTCGGACTGCATCAGCGAGACTTGATAATCCTTGCTGGTCTGCGCCAGCACCACGCCGAAGCGATCATAGATGACGCCGCGCGGGGGCGCGATGATGCGGGTGTCGAAGCGGTTTTCATCCGCGGCCAGCGTGTATTGGCGATTGAACGCATCGCTGACTTGAAGCTGGCCCATGCGCACGAGGATGGCGCCCATCACGCCCGCGCCCGCAAACGAAAGCAACGCGGCGCGGCGGTTGAAGATCACGTTGGCGTCGCGCTTGGGCAGCGTCGAGCCGACTTTTTTCGGTTTCTTCATCGCCGGCCTCCCGGCTGGGCGCTTGGCGCGGCGCTCATGTAAAGCGGGCGCACGAGGGGAAACAGGATCGCGGTGATGATCGCCGCTTCCGCGTATGGGCCGACGGAGACTTGCCGGCCAAGCCCGATCGGCGCGAGCAGCATGGCGATCACGATGGTCAAAAGCGCGGTGACGATGAAACCGCCCCAGATGGAAATGATGTTGGGCGCCGACATCGCCACGGCAACGCCCCGCCCCATCAAAAACGCGCTGAGATAAAGCGCCACGAACAAGCCGTACGGCCCGCCCGCCATCTGATCGTGCAGCAGGCCGAGCAGCGCCAGCGTCAGCGGCGCGCGCCAGCCCGTTTCATCTTCGGCGGCCCAGCCATAGGCGGCCCACAATACAGCGAGCGGCAGCGGCGGCTGCGCGAAGATCGGCCCGAGCGGCAGCGCCGGCAAGATCACGCTGGCGATCGCAAGCGCGAGCCCCCACGCGCGCAAGACGCCCCGGCTTGGCCCGCGAGAGAAAAGCGAGGTCATGCGCGCACGCCCCGTGCTCCCCCGCGAGGGGGAGCTGGCATTGCGTGAGCAATGACTGAGGGGGGAGCGCCAGCGCTTGCAAACGCTTGCGCCCACCCCTCCGTCACGCGCTTCGCGCGCGCCACCTCCCCCTCGCGGGGGAGGACGAGGCGTTGCGCGCGTTTCATTCCTGCGGCTCCGGCGGTGCGGGCGGCGGCGCCTCGACGACCGCTTGCGGCACGGGCGCGGGCGGAGACGGCGCGGGTTGCTGCGGTTGTTGTTGTTGCGCCGGCTGCGGTTGAGCGGGACGCGGCGCTGGCGGG
>DAOMPU010000106.1:0-1258 GCA_035444925.1 Terricaulis sp.
TATGACGGCGAAGTCTCGCACAAAGACAGCGCCGGCAATGGCGGCACGATCGGCCCGGGCGACGTGCAATGGATGACCGCCGGCGGCGGCATCATTCACGAGGAGTTTCACTCCACCGCCTTCACCAAGACGGGCGGGCCGTTCCGCATGGTGCAGCTTTGGGTGAACCTGCCGGCCAAGGATAAGATGACGCCCGGCGGCTATCAGGGCATCACCGACGCGCAAATTCCCGTCGCGGAATTTGACGGCGGCAAGGCGCGCGTGATCGCCGGCCAGTTCGGTGACGCGAAAGGTCCGGCCAAGACGTTCACGCCCATCAATGTGTGGGATGTGCGCCTCAAGGCCGATGCGGACGTGACGCTCGATCTGCCCGAAGGCCACACCGCGCTGATCGTGGTGCTGACCGGGCATGTCACGGTGGGCGGCACGCAGGCGGGCGAGGCTGAAGTGATTCAGCTCTCCACCAAAGGCGCGGGCGTTGACCTGCATGCCGATGGCGATTCGATGATCCTCGTCCTCACCGGCGAGCCGATCGATGAGCCGATCGCCGGGTACGGCCCGTTCGTGATGAACACGGAAGCGGAGATCCGTCAGGCGATCGACGATTTCAATTCCGGCCGCTTCGGCGGCATCGCCGCTTAGCGAGAATACGCTTCCCGGACGCAGCCCCGCACTTGATGCGGGGTGCGATCCGGGATCCAGAGCAAAGGGCGGCGCCTGTTGCTCTGGATCCCCGCGCCCGGCCCCGCTTGCGCGGGGCTCTCGGCGGGGAAGCGGTATTTTTTGTGCGTCGCTTCGCCATTGCCCCTAGCGCCCTCACCTGATTGAGTGCGCCCCGAAAATTCGGAGGGGTGAGATGGCGAAACATTTTGCGCGCGCGTTCGCAGGCGCACTCGCGGGGCTAGCTTTGCTCAGCGCCGGCGCTTCGGCGCAAACCGCTGACGATGCCGATCCCATGTTCGGCCGCGGCGAGCGCGTTTCGGGCCAGGCTTTCGCCACACGCTCGCCGGTGATCGCGCCCCATGGCGCCGCCGCCACCGCCCACCCGCTCGCCACGCAAACCGCGATCGACGTGCTGCGCGCCGGCGGCAGCGCGATCGACGCCGCCATCGCCGCGAACGCGATGCTGGGTTTGGTCGAGCCCACCGGCAACGGCATCGGCGGCGATATTTTCGTGATCGTGTGGGATCCGGAAACCCAGCGCCTCTACGGCTATAACGGCTCGGGCCGCACGCCGCGGGGGCTCTCGCTCGCCGAA
>DAOMPU010000106.1:1268-7895 GCA_035444925.1 Terricaulis sp.
GGCAATCCCGACGCCGTGCCGAGCTTCGGCGCGGCCAGCGTCTCCGTGCCCGGCGCGGTGGATGGCTGGTTCGCGCTGCACGAGCGTTTTGGGCGCTTGCCGATGGCGGACCTCTTGGCGCCCACCATCCGTTACGCCCGCGAAGGCGCGCCGATCCCGCAAACCATTGCGATGTATTGGGCCAACAACAAGCGCCGGCTCGATACCGAGTTCGCCGCCGGGCGCCTGCAGGAAGTCGCCAACGCGCGCGCGCTTTATTTCTGCCAGGAAAATTGCGAGCCGATGCGCCAGATGCCCGATGGGCACGGCCTGTTCCGCAACCCCGATCTCGCGGCCACGCTTGAGCGCCTCGCCGCCAATGGGCGCGATGAATATTATCGCGGCGAGACCGCGCGCGGAATCGATCGCTACATGCGCCGTATCGGCGGCTGGCTGCGCTATGACGATCTGGCCAATCATCGCGGCGAATGGATCGATCCGGTATGTGCGCCGTATCGCACGGTTGAGGTGTGCGAGCTGCCGCCGAACAGCCAAGGTGTTGTCGCGCTGCAAACCTTGCGCATCCTCGAAGGATTCGACCTGCGCTCGATGGGCTTTCTCTCGATCGACTCGCTGCACGTGCAGATCGAAGCCACGCGCCTCGCCTTCGCCGACCGCGCGCAATTCTACGGCGACCCCGCCTTCACCGGCTTCGACGTGCGCCGGCTGCTGACGGATGAGTACACGCAAGAGCGCCGCGCCATGATCAACATGACCGGCGTGATGCAGCCCCCGCCGCACGCCGCGATCAGCCTCGATGGCGACACCACCTATCTCACCACCGCAGATTCCAGCGGCATGATGGTGTCGCTGATCCAATCCAATTATCGCGGCATGGGCTCGGGCCTCGTGCCGGACAATATGGGCTTCATGCTGCAAAACCGCGCCGAGCTGTTCTCACTCGAAACCGGCCACGCCAATGAGTACGCGCCCGGCCGGCGCCCGTTTCAAACCATCATTCCCGCCTTCGCGCTGAAAAACGGCCAGCCCTGGCTTTCGTTTGGCGTGATGGGCGGCGACATGCAGCCGCAAGCGCACGTGCAGATCATCGTCAACCTGGTGGATTACGATCTCGATCTGCAGGCGGCCGGCGATGCGGCGCGCTATCGCTTCTATGGCGGCGCCGAGCCGACGGGCGATGAACCCGATGGCGTGGGTTTCGTGGCGATGGAGAACGGCATCTTGGCGCCCGTACGCGCCGAGCTTGAGCGCCGCGGCCACCGCATCCGCCCCGGCGACGGCGGCTTTGGCGGCTACCAAGCGATCATGCGCAACGAAAACGGCGTCTATGAAGTCGCCACGGAAATGCGCAAGGACGGCACGGCCGGCGGGTATTGATGCGCGCGCTCGCCGCACTCGCGCTTCTCCTCCTCGCCGCCTGCGGCCCGCAGCTTGGCGATCTCGAGGAAGGCGAAACGGGGCGCGTGGTGCGCGCGTTCAATGGCGATGCGCTGGAGCTGGACAACGGCCTCGTGGTTTTCCTTGCGGAGATCGACGCGCCGGCGCGCGATCAGCCTTACGCGGCCCAAGCGCAGGGCGAGCTTGAAGCCTTGGTGCTGCACCGCGAGGTGCTGCTGGCCTATGGCGGCGCCAAACGCTGGGTCGGGCGCCCGCGCGCGGGCGAAGAAGCCGCGCCGGAAGCGGCCATCGCGCATGTGTTCGTGAAGAGCGAGGGCGGCAGCTGGTTTTGGCTGCAACACGAATTGGTCTCGCGCGGGGCGGCCTTCATCCGCCCGCGGCGGGAGAATTTCGCGCGCAGCGAAGAATTGGCCGGCATTGAAGCGCATGCGCGCGCAAGCGAGCGCGGCCTTTGGGGCCGGCGTGAATATCGCGCGCTCAATTCGCGTGAGGCTTCGGCGGTGGCCAAGCGGGGCGACGCCAGCTGCCTTGCGGGCGCCGCGCCCTATCGCATCGTCGAGGGGCGCGTGGCGGAGACGCAAACCTTCGCCAATCGCGCCGCGCTCACGCTGGAGGGCGGCGAAGCCGACACGCCGTTCACGCTCGCCATCTTCGGCGACAATTACGCCGCCTGGAGCGGCGCGCCGTTGGCCACGCTCTCCGGCGCGCGCATTCGCGCCCGCGGGCCGCTCGGCGTTTTCCGCAACGCGCCGCAATTGTGCCTGGAGCATGCGAGCCAAATCGAAGTGCTGACGGATTAATTAGCCGACGTACCCCGCCGCCACCGGATCGCCCACGCGCGCAAGCAAGGCGCGGCGCAGCTTTTCCAGCGCGTTGCCCTCAATCTGGCGCACGCGCTCTTTGGAGATGCCGAGCCATTCGCCCAGCGTCTCCAGCGTCACCGCTTCTTCTTCCAGCTTGCGCTTGCGGATGATCAGCCGCTCGCGCTCGTTCAGATCGCCCAGAGCATCGGCCACCAACGCCGCGCGCGCGGCGCCGTCATGCGCTTCCTGCACGCGCGCTTCGGGATCGGCCGCGTCATCGGCCAGCAAATCCTGCCACTCGCCATCGCCCTCTTCCGCCAGCGGCGCGTTGAGCGAGCGATCAGATGCCGAAAGCCGGCCGGCCATCGCCTCCACATCATGTTCGGGCACGCCCAAGGTGCGCGCGATCAGCGCGCGATTATCCGGCGTGATGCCGCTATCGCTGACATCGCCAATCTTGGCGCGCAGGCGGCGCAGATTGAAGAACAGCGATTTCTGCGCCGACGTGGTGCCTGTGCGCACAATCGACCAATTGCGCAGCACGAAATCCTGGATCGAAGAGCGGATCCACCAAGACGCATAAGTCGAAAAACGCACTTCGCGCTCCGGCTCAAACCGCGCCGCGGCCAGCATCAGCCCGACATTGCCTTCCTGCACCAGATCGCTGAGCGGCAGCCCGTAATGGCGAAACCGCCCCGCCATGGCGACCACCAGGCGCACATAAGCGCGCGTCAGCTCATGCAGCGCAGCTTCATCATGCTCCTCGCGCCAGCGGCGGGCGAGGTCGCGCTCATGCTCGGCCTCCAGCAGCGGCGCGCGCATCGCGTCGCGGATGAAGCGTTGCGCGCCGGTTTGCAGTTCGAGGGTTTCGTTGATCGCCAAGGCGCGCCTCTCTTCGAAACGCAGGCGCTTCAAGCGCCCGCCTCTACCCTACGCGCCAAAGCGCGCGGTGTTCTCGCCGAAGCCGCGATAAACGCAGGCCCCGGCACTCACGAACGCGTGAAACGGCATCAGGTTCCGCGCCAAAGCAAAAGGCCGGACGTTTCCGCCCGGCCTTCGCATTTTGGTTTTCAGTCCGCTTAAGCGGCCGCGGCGTTCTGCTTTTTGGCGGCCAGCGAGGCGGAGAGTTTGGTCAACGCATCTTCACGCGCGATCTTTTCCACCGCCGCGAGTTCGCGGGCCATGCGGTCCAGCGCGCTCTCATAGAGCTGACGCTCGGAATAGGATTGCTCGGGCTGGTCGGACGCACGGTGCAGATCGCGCACCACTTCGGCGATCGAGACGAGATCGCCGGAATTGATCTTCGCTTCGTATTCCTGGGCGCGGCGGCTCCACATGGTGCGCTTGATGCGGGCGCGGCCTTGCAGCGTCTTCATGGCCTGATCGACCACTTCGCCCGAGGCGAGCGGGCGCATGCCGCACGAGCGCGCCTTCGCGGTGGGCACGCGCAGGGTCATTTTGTCCTGCTCGAACGAGATCACGAACACGTCGAGATCAAGCCCCGCCACCGATTGCTTCTCGACGCCCATAACCCGGCCCACGCCGTGCGCGGGGTAAACGATGTGATCGCCCGGGCGGAAGGAGGTCGGCACAGCTTGCATTCACGGGCTCCTTGGCTTTCTGAAGCAGCCGGGTTCCGTTGGGGCAAATGGCTACGCACAAGGGGATCGGCGGATGGCATGGCCATCCGTGGCCTCTAAATCCCCTTGCGCCTACTCTCTGCGCGTATCGTGAACCGACTGCCGGGCGCCGCTGGGCGCACCTTCATTCTGGCAAGGACCATATCACAAAATTTGCGGTTTCGGAAGGGCGGCCGATCGCAAAGATCAGTTTCCCGTTCCCGGCTCCGAACTAAAGTATTTCTCGAATTTACCCTGTTCGTCCTTGAAGGAATCCGCGTCTTCGGGCGGCGTTCCTTTTACGGTGATGTTGGGCCAGATCTTCGAATACTCGGTATTTATCTTGAGCCACTTGCCATCGGGCTCATCGCCCGAGTCCGGCTTAATGGCGTCCGCCGGGCATTCCGGCTCGCAAACCCCGCAATCGATGCATTCATCCGGGTGAATGACCAAAAAGTTCTCGCCCTCATAGAAGCAGTCCACGGGGCAAACCGAGACGCAATCCATGTATTTGCAGCGGATGCAATTGTCGGTGACGATGTAGGTCATAGGCAGAGCGGTTCCGGATGGCTGACATGACGATCAGCGGCGGCAGCGTCAAGCGAGCGCCCCTGCGTCAAGATCGCTATAGAGCGTCTTCGCCTCGGCAGGAGGCCCGCGGCGCGCCGGCAAGGATTCTACCTTTAGGGCCTTGAGCACCCCGCGCTGAACCAGCAGCAGCGCATCGCCGGGCTCCACTTCCGCAGAGGGCTTTTCCAGCCGCCGGGTCTGGCCCTGATGCAGCAGACGCACCCCGCCCTCGGAGACGAGGCGCGCCGCCGCCGCGCGCGTCTTGGCGAAACGCGCCCGGAACAGCCACAGGTCGATCCGCTGGCGCTCACTCATGCGCTTTTCCGGCGCCGGCGGCGCCGGCGTGGGGGATCAGGCATCAGCTGGGCCAGCGCCGCGAACGGGCTTTCTTCGCGCAAGCGCGGCTTGGCCGCCCGTTTGGGCGCGGCGCCCGCCCAACGCGCGCCCGCTTCGGTTTCAATGCGCCGATAGTTCAGCGCGCCCAGCACGCCGGCCAGATCGCGTTGCGGGCGCCCGATCAGGCGCGCGAGCGCGGTTTCCGGCGGCGGCTCAGCCAGCGCGATCGCGTCCGCCAAGCGTTCGAGAATATCGAGGCGCACCGCGATGCGCCCGCAGCCGCGATAGCCCGCCGCCGCCAGCTCCGGCCACGGGCGCGGCTCTTCCAGCGGCACTGAAAGCGCGCCCGCGCGCGGCAGAAACAACGCCCGCGCGTGCTGGGGCGTTTGCGCAAAGCGCAACACCGCCAACGTCTCGGCCGCGCGCGGGCGAATCAGCCCCGGCATGAACACGCTGAGGCGCCCGATGCGCACGCCCAGCTTGCGCAGCACGCCCTGCGCCTCGCCGCTGATGTGATCCAGCGCCTCGCTGCGTCGATCGAGCGCGCCGGCGTTTTCGATCAAGCGGAACGCCAGCCCGCGCGCATCCGCCGGGAGGCGCCCTTCGCGCCAGGCGGCTTCCAGCATAACGAGCGGGCGCAGATCGGCCCCCACTTTGCGCGCCAGCCAATATTCCAGCCGCTCACGCGCGGCATTGCGCTCACGCGCGTCGGCGTTCTCGGCGCCAATTAGATCGAGCCGCGGTTTCAGAAGCGGCGCGCCTTGCGCCAGCTTGGCGATCACCGCGCCTTCAAAGCGCACGCGCCCATCGCGCGCCAGCGTGAACGCGACTTCCTCTGCCGTGGCGATGCGCGCCAGGCGCCGCGAAAGCTCAGGCCGCAGCGCGCGCAAAGCCGCGTTGCGCACGGCGCGGCCTTCAAGATCAGAGCCCGCGCGCGGATCGGGCTTGAACTCAAGTCCCTCAAGCCGGCCAACGAAATGGCCTTCGACCGTGACTTCACCTTCTTCAGAAACGCCGGCCAGCATCGCATCTTCGCGCTTAAGCCCTTTAAGCAATGCGCTGGTGCGGCGATCGATGAAACGCTGCGTCAGCGCCTCGTGCAGCGCGTCGGAAAGTTTATCCTCCACCGCGCGCGTGCGCTCGCGCCAATGCGCCGCATCGGCCAGCCAATCGGGGCGGTTGGCGGCGTAGGTCCAGGTGCGCACATGCGCGAGGCGCTGCTGCAGCACGTCAAGATCGCCATTAGCGCTATCGAGCTTTTCCATCTCCGCGCCGATCCATTCGCGCGGAATGCGGCCTTGCTTGGAAAGGATATGGTGCGCGATGCGCCCGGCCAGGCGCGCGTGATCTTCAGGCGAAGCCTTGCGGAAATCGGGCAGCTGGCACGCTTCCCACAAGCGGCGCACCATGGAGGGGCCGCGCGCGAGATCGATCGTCTCGCCATCCTCCATCAGCCGCTTCAGCACCATTTCATCGTCCGCGCCGCGCACACGCGTGAGGCCACGCCGCTCGGGCGCCTGCTCAAGCGAGGTGATCAGCGCCGGCACGCTTTGGAAACTGAGCTCGCTATTGCGCCATTGCAGCGCCTCCACCGGCTCAAACGCGTGGCCCTCCACGCGCTCGATGATCTCTTCATCGAACGGCGCGCACTCGCCGGTCTCGCCGAACGCGCCGTCGCGGGTGAAGCGGCCGGCGCGGCCGGCGATTTGCGCGATCTCATCGGCGCGCAGATCGCGCCAGCCATGGCCATCGAATTTGCGGCGCGAGGCGAAGGCGACGTGATCCACGTCCATATTCAGCCCCATGCCGATCGCATCGGTGGCGACGAGGAAGTCCACCTCCCCGGTTTGATAGAGCGCGACTTGCGCGTTGCGCGTGCGCGGGCTGAGCGCGCCCATCAC
>DAOMPU010000107.1:0-7851 GCA_035444925.1 Terricaulis sp.
GGTGTGCCCCGTCTGGGACGCGCTCGCTCAACTTTCCCGACTTTGCCTTAAGCTCGTATTCGTCGTCACATGAAGGACAGACGAAATCGCCGACCGGTGCATTGTTCGGGAGCTTTTTTAGCGCCGACGCTCCGCAGTTAAGGCAATAAAGCTCGCGGCCCACCCAATCCTCTGTCCAGAATCGGGCTTGCTGGCTTCCGCTATCGTACGGAACAGAATCTTCGCGAAACTCGAGCCTCACGCGCGTCACCCACGAGTTTGACGTCAGAAGATAGTCTCGCGGGGGTTAATTCAGGTTCAAGGCGACTCGCCAGCCGCGCTCACAGGTAGCGCCCCGTGAGAGCATCGCGTTCTCGCGTCGCGGATGGCTCAATTTCCAGATCGCACGCCGGGCATCGGTCGTTGCAATTGCAATCGTGCAGATCGAGCCACTCCTCCCCACAAGTACAGACAAATCGCCGCTCGAAATACACGCCGAATTCTGGCGGCCACGGCGGGTCAAATCCGTCGGGATTCTCGACGCGATCTAGCCATTCCGGCGGATTTTCTGGCAAACGAGTATTCGTGGGCCCCATGACGACCTCCGCAAGCGAGTCGATGTTAAATCGGATTCGCCCTATCCCCCACCCGCCCAGCATTTCCACCGCCGCCAAGTGCGCACCCTCTCCCTCCTTTAGGAGGGAGAGGGTAGGGTGAGGGTGGAGCATCGGCGTTTGAGGTTGAGGCCTATCAGCGCGCAGCGCGCAGCGCGCCACCCCCTCACCCTAACCCTCTCCCCCTCGCGGGGGAGAGGGGACGCAAATCGCACGCGCCATTGCATCGGCGCACGCGCGCGGGTCCAATGCGCCATGCTTCGCGTTGTTTTGTCCGCCGCCGCCCTGTTCGCCGCGCCTGCTTATGCGCAGAGCGGCGATCCGCTGGCGCGCGGCGTGCTGAGCTTTGAGGCGCATGAAAACGGGCTGCAATATCCGCGCTATGAAGCCGCGCCCGCGCAAGCTTGCGCCGCCGCGCCGATGAGCGGCCTGCGCCAGCGCCTCATTGATCTCGCCGTGCAGGAATGGGCGCGCTTCGGCTATCCAATCGCGCGCCGCGCCGGAGATGCCTCCGCCCACTTTCCAGAGCTTGCCGCGCGCGATCTTTCGATCGCGCCTTACAACGAAAACGATCCGCTGCTGCTTTCCGCCATCGGCGGCTATTGGGCCGCGCTCTCGGGCGCGCCCTCCAGCGGCGTAGCCGATACCGGCGGCCACGAAATCGCCGAGCGCAACCAGACCTGGGCGCGCACCGCGGGCGAGCTGCGCCGCAATGACGGCTGGCGCACGCCGTGGTCCGCCGCGTTCATCTCCTGGCTGATGTGCGAAGCGGGCGGCGCGCCGTTCGCGCGCTCATGGGCGCATCGCGATTACGTGGATTCCGCCATCGCCGCCGCCGATGGCGGGGCGCCGCACCTCTACCACGCCCGCGCGCCCGATCGCGCGCCGGCGATCGGCGATCTCCTCTGCGCGCACCGCGCCGAGTATCGCGCCGATCTCAACGCGCGCCGCGAAGAGCCGGGCGCGCTGGGCGATATGCATTGCGACCTCGTGGTCGCGGTGAACGCCGCCGCCGTGCTCGCCATCGGCGGCAATGTCGAAAACGGCGTGACTTTGGTGCGCTATGAAATCGCGCGCGGCCTCTTCCGCACGCGCATCCGCTCCTTCTGCGCGCCGAACACGCTCTGCCGCGGCGCCGATGAGCGCCTGTTCGCGCTGCTGGTGCTGCAAGCGCCGGAAGAGCCGGCCGCGGCGCTCGCGCGTGCGCGGCACCTCAGCGTGCCGCCGCCGCGCCCGGCGCCCGTGTTCGCCCCATGAGCTGGCTGCGCCTCACGCTCGCGCACATCTCGCGCACGCGCGGCGAATGGATCGCGGCGCTGGCGTGCTTCGTCGGCGTCATCGCCGTCGCCAGCTGGCAAGGCTTTGGCCTTGGCGCGGGGCTGGCGCTGGTGGGGCTGTTCGTCGGCGGCTTCCTCTCCATCCTTATCCACGAGCTTGGCCATGCGCTCTGCGCGTGGGCGGCAGGCTGGCGCGTATGGATCATCAGCGCGTTGCCGGTGAGCTTGCGCCTTGGCCACGCGCCCCGCTTCACCACCGCGCTCGGGCACGATGTGGGCGGCTTCGTACTCGCCAGCCCGCGCACGGAAAAATTTGAGACGCGCTGGCGCTCGATCGTGTTCACCGCCGGCGGGCCGCTGGCCAGCCTGATCACCGGGCCGCTGTTTATCTATTGGCTCACCACGTTCCCGCCCGGCATGTGGGAGAGCCAAGCCGCGGCCGGCCTGCTCGCCGGCATGCTGGCGCTTGCGTTTCACTCCAGTATGTCAGCCGCGTACACGCTCTGGCCGCTCAAGTTCGGCGATGGGCGCCCGAACGATATGGGCATGATCCTGGCCGCCGCGTTCGCGCCGCAGCCGCCGCCGCGCGAGAGCGCGCTGATCTGGGCCGAGGCGCTGTTTGCACATGGCGTTGAGCCGCAAGCGTGGGACGAGTGGATTGCCGCGCACGTGCGCGCGGCGGCTCTGGCGCCCAAGCCCGGCCCGCGCGCCAGCGCCTTGGGTTTTGCGCTCGCGCTGGCGGAGGGCGATGTGCAGCGCGCGCAGATGATCGCCGAGGCCGGCGATCATGACGTCGCGCACGTGCTGCGCGGGTATTTGCTCGCTGAAGCGGGGCAAGCCACGCGCGCGGACGATGCGCTCGCCGCCGTGATTGATCGCGCCAACATCGCAGCGGCGGCGCCCTGGCGCATGCTTGCGATCGCGCGCATTCAGGCGCTCACCGGCGCTGGCGCCAGCGCGCAGCGCGCCATGGACGATTTCGCGGAAGAACTGGCCGAGAGTCCAACGCCGCAGCCTTTCTGGGAAGAAGCGCTCGCGCGCACGCGCCATGCGATCAGCGCGCCGGCTTCCACCGCACGCCCATAGGCCGCACCTGTTTTTGTTGATCCCCCGCGCCCGGCGCCTAAAGTGCGCCGCTTCCCCTCATGGAGCGACGGATCATGGCTGAACACGGCGCGGCGAAGCAATGGTGGCAAAAGGACACAACGCCCGGCTTCGTCCTGATCGCGGCTACGATCATCTCGTTCATCCTGCTGAACGGCCCCACCGGCGAAGCCTTCCACCATCTGCTCGAAGATCAGATCGCCGGGCTCTCCGTCGGTTTCGGCGCGGCCGCGCACGCTTTGAACCTGCACCTCATCATCAACGATGCGCTGATGGTGATTTTCTTCCTCTATGTCGGCCTCGAGCTAAAGCGGGAAACCGTGGAAGGCCCGTTCAAAAACCCGCGCGAAGCGGCTTTGCCTTTGGTGGGCGCAATTGGCGGCATGGCCGTGCCTGCGCTGATCTATGTGGCGATCAACCTCGCGCATCCTGAATATCTACGCGGCTGGGCCATTCCGGCCGCGACCGACATCGCGTTCGCGCTCGGCGTTATGTCCCTACTCGGCCCGCGCGTGCCGGGGGGCTTGCGCCTTTTTCTGCTCGCCCTCGCCATCATCGACGATCTCGGCGCCATTCTCGTCATCGCGCTGTTTTATTCCACGCACTTGACCGGCTGGGCGCTCGGCGGCGCGGCCGCCACCTTCATCGCCATGCTGATGCTGAACCGCAGCGGATACACCAAGCTTTGGGCCTATTGGGCGCTGGGGCTGGTGCTGTGGGGCTTCATGCTGGTTTCCGGCGTGCACGCCACCATCGCCGGCGTGCTCACCGCGCTGGCGGTGCCGATGCGCGACAAAGCCGGCGGCTCGCCGTTGATCGCGGCCGAGCACACGCTGAAATATTGGGTGCAGTTCGCCATCATGCCGATCTTCGCGCTGGCCAACGCCGGCGTTGTGCTGCACGGCGCGGGGCTAGAAACGCTGCTGCATCCGATTTCAACCGGCGTCGCGGCGGGGCTCGTACTCGGCAAGCCGATCGGCATCGTCGGCGCCGCCTACATCGCGTGCATGGTGCTGAAGCAGCGCGCGCCGGGCACGCTCGCGCAAATGCTCGGCACCGCGATGCTCGCCGGCATCGGCTTCACCATGAGTCTCTTCATTGGCAACCTCGCCTTCGGCGCAGGAGACCTTGCCACCCCGGTGCGTTTCGGCGTGCTGGGCGGTTCGTTGATTTCGGCGCTAGCGGGGCTCGGCATGCTTTGGTGGGCGTGCCGCAAGCTCGACCCGCGCGGCCACCGCACCCTGGGTCCGGATGAAGACATCGCCGAGCAGCGCGGCGTGCTGGAAGATATCCAGCCGCCCGCCAACAAAGAGCCGCCGCCGGGAAAGGCGTAGCCGAAATGAAAAACGGCCGCGCTCCTCCGAGGGGCGCGGCCGTTTAACGTCGCTTATTGCGGCGTTTCCTCCCCGAAACGCGACCACCCGCGACGCAGCGGTCGGCGCGGAAACTGACAAGCTGTCGCAGGCTGGTCAAGTGTAAGTGATCGATCTTCGCCTAGCGGGCGAGCATGTTTTTCACAGCTGTCGCCAATTCGCCGCGCAATACTTCCTGCTGCACCTGCTCACGCGCCTTAGCGTAGGCCTCGCGGTCTTCGCCGAGGCCCGCCGCGATGCGCGCGCCGAGCTTCAAATCCTTCAGCGTCACGACGCCTTTGGCCAATTCATCGCCGCCTTGGATCACTGCAACCGGAGCGTTGCGTTTATCGGCGTATTTCAGCTGCGCTTTCATGCCGCCGGCGCCGAGATATGCTTCGGCGCGCACGCCTGCGTTGCGCAGTTCCGCCGCCATGGCGAGCGAATCCGCGGCGCGCGCCTGATCCATCACCAGCACCACCACCGGCCCATCGCTCTGCGTCGCTTGCGCGTTCAGCGCGGCGGCGAGGCGCGAGACGCCGATGGAAAAGCCGGTCGCCGGCACAGGCTCGCCGCGGAAGCGCGAGACGAGCCCGTCATAGCGCCCGCCCCCGCCGACCGAGCCGAAGCTTGCCCCGCCCGCATCGATCAGCTGCGCCTCGAACACCGCGCCGGTGTAATATTCGAGGCCCCGCACGATGGTGGGATCAATCGCCGCGCGCGCTTCGCTAACGCCGAGCGCGCTGAGCGCCGCATCCATCGCGCGCAGCTCTGCAATTGCGTCTTCGCCGGCGATGCCCGCAAGCCGCGCCAGCACATTCGCGCGCGAACCGAGGCCCGCAGTGACGAAATCGAGCACGGCGTTGGCTTGGCCTGCATCGAGCCCCGCGCCTTTAGTGAAATCGCCGCTTTCATCCTTGCGCCCGGCGCCCAGCAGCGCCTCCACGCCCGCACGGCCGAGGCGATCGAACTTGTCGATCGCACGCAGCACCACAAGCCGCGTGGCGAACGCATCCGCGCTCACGCCGATTTTTTCCAGCACCGCATCGAGCACGCGGCGCGAAGAAAATTTGATCTGCACCTGTTCGCCCAAGCCCAGCGCATCATACGCGGCGCACGCCATCGCGATCATTTCGGCGTCCGCGGTCGGCGAAGCCGAGCCCACCGTATCGGCGTCGCATTGCCAGAATTCGCGGAAGCGGCCCGGCCCCGGCTTTTCGTTGCGCCACACCGGCCCCGCCGCCCAGCGGCGATAGGGCTTGGGCAAGCTATCGAAATTCTCCGCCACAAAGCGCGCCAGCGGCGCGGTGAGATCGTAGCGCAGGGAGAGCCATTTCTCGTCGTCCTGAAAGGAAAACACGCCCTCGTTGGGGCGATCCGTATCGGGCAGGAATTTGCCCAGCGCGCCGGTGAACTCGATCGCCGGCGTTTCCAGCCGGTCGAAGCCCCAGGCTTCGTACACTTTGCCGACCGTGGCGACGATGCGCTCCTCGGTGCGGGCCAGATCGCCGAAGCGATCGATGAAGCCGCGCGGCTTCTCAGCGGCGACACGGGGGGATTCGGATTGGCTCATGGCATGCGACCTTATCAGAACTGGAGCGCGGGCCCCCTGGCCCGCATCATTTTTTTGCGGAAACATCCGCTGCATGCGCGCCAGGGGGCGCGCGCTCCAACTTCAATGTCGCGCGAAAGCATAGCCGCTGGCGGCTGCGATTTCGCCGGAGAGCACGCGTTCGGCCAAGGCCATCACATCCCAGGAAAGCTCCCGATCGCCGCGCATCAGCGGGAAGCTTTCGCGCACCTTTTCTAGCGCCGCACTCACGCGCCCGCCAAGCGCGGCGGCCTTCAAGGCGCCGGGATGCTTGCCGATTTCGGCTTGGCGCACGTATTCGGCCTGGCTGTCGAACGCCAGTTCGATGGCGAACATTTCCGCCAGCCGCTCCGCCGCCTGGTGCGCGCGCATGGCCACGTTCGCGGCCATGGAGACGTGATCTTCCTGGCCGCTATCGGTGGAGAGCGATTGCAGATGCGAGGGCGCGGCCAGCCCCCAGATTTCATTGCAGAGGCCTGCATTGGTGTATTCGAGGATCATCAGGCCAGATTCAGTCGGCCGCGCGTGCATGCCGCGCACTTGGGGGCCGAGCCCCTTATTGTGGCGCGCATCGACGATGCGGATGCAGCGCATGTTCGAGAGCCGCGCCATGATGCCGGCCGCTTGCAGCAGCCCATAAATCTCCACCGCCAGCGGCATGCCGTGGAAGTGCCCGCCCGAGGTGATGAGATCGAGGTCATAGCCCTCAAGGCTATCGTTCAGATCGATCGGATTATCCGTCACCGAGCGCGCTTCGATCGTCATCGCCGCTTCGGCGCGGTTGATCAGATCAAGGCACGGCCCCAAAGCCTGCGCGGCGCAGCGCAGATTGTACGGATCCTGGATGCGGCCATCATAGAGATGCTTCTCATCCGTGCCGGTGTCGCGGAATTGATAGCCCTCCAGCAGATCGAACACCCAGGCCGCGACCTGTTGCGAGCCGGGATGGGGGCGCAGCGCGTGCAGATCGGCGCGGAACGGGCGGCCCTGCCCGCGCATCACTTGCACGCCGGCGGCGGTCGTCAGCGCCGCAGTTTCCACCAGGCGGCGCATCCGCAACGTCGCCAGCACGCCCCACGCATTCGCATATTGGCAGCCATTATTGAGCGCGAGCCCTTCCTTCATCTCCAGCGCAATCGGCGTGAACGCATTTGGATTTTGCTGGAGGAAGCGTTGCGTCGGGATCGCTTCGCCGCCTTTGCCCAGCACCCGCCCTTCGCCGATCACCACCGCCGCGACATGGGAGAGCGGCGCCAGATCGCCCGAAGCGGAAACGCTGCCATAGCGCGGCACGGCCGGCGTCACGCCCGCGTTCAGCATTTGCACCAACGTCTCCACCACCACAGGGCGGATGATCGAATGCCCGCGCGCCAGCGAAGCCGCGCGCAGCAGCATGGTGGCGCGCACCACATCGACAGGCGCATTCGGCCCCACGCCCGCGCAATGCGAGACGATCAGATTGCGCTGCAGCTCCTTCAGCGCCTCGGGGCTGACGTAATCGGTGAAATTGCTGCCGAAGCCGGTGTTGAGGCCATAGACGCGCTTGCTGTCATCCTTCGCCAAAGCCGCGCTCAGCTCATCTTCCGCCCGCTGGCGGAAGGCGGCGATGGCGGCGCGCGCGCCCGGCTCCAGCGCCACCATGACGCGGCCCAGCGCCACCGCCTCGATCTGGTCAAGAGTGAGGTCGCTGTCGCGTTTCAGAATGATGGTGTCGGCCAAGGCCAGAGACTCCAATTGGGCTCCAATTTCGGCGCATCCCTAACGGAATGCCCGCCTTAAGGCGAGGCCCGGCCGCCCCGGGGGAAAATGGCGCCGGCCTTGCACCGCTGGGGCGAAATTCACGGTTTGGAGCCCCACATGCTCGGCGTTTGTCTCGCTTTGGCGACCCTCGGCGCGGTCAGCGTCGCTGAAATCCCGGCTTTGGCCGCCGAGGT
>DAOMPU010000108.1:0-7793 GCA_035444925.1 Terricaulis sp.
GCGGAGCTGCACCCCGCCCCCTGCCCCCTCCCCTCAAGGGGAGGGGGTGAAGCCTCAATCCACGCCCGGATATTTCACCGTGCAGCCGTACGGCGTCGTGTCGCTGGTGGCCACCGCGCGGCCAGCGGCGAGATCGCCGAGCGCGGCCGTCACGTAATTCGTGGCGCCATCCAGCGAAGCCGGGCGCGCGGACGGGCGATCATCGATCGCGCCTTGATACACCAGCACGCCCTGCGGGTTGATGATGAACATGTGCGGCGAGACGCGCGCGCCATACGCGCGGCCCATCACGCCGGTGGGATCGAGCAGCGTGGCGGCAGGCGCGGCGTTATCGGTTTGCACGCGCGCGCGCGCGCCGGCGCCGTCGAGATAGCCCTGCGCGCCAGGGCGCGAGGAAATCACTTGCAGCCACACCACATCGCTGGCCGCCGCATTGCGCTGCAACGTCTGCATATTGCCCGCATCGTAATGCTTGCGCACGTACGGGCAGCCATGGTTGGTCCATTCCAGCACCACGGTGCGCCCGGCGAATTCCGCCAGCGTGCGGGTTTGCCCGCTTGCGTCCTGCACCGAGAAATCCGGCGCCGGTGGGCACGGAAGCCGAAGCCTCCCCGCCGCCAAAGCCGCATGCGCCCGCGCCAAGCACGGCCGCGCCGATCAGCAGATTGCGTTTCGTCATCATCATGGGCTTCCTCCTGAGATGGTGTCGATCACTGTGGTTTCACTCAAAACAATGCCGATTTGCAGCACAACCGGCTCCGCAGCGGATGGCGGATAATAGAGATAGAGCGGCACGCCCACCGTGCCATGGCGCGCCAGTTCCGCCGCGATGGTTTCATCGCGATTGGTCCAATCGGCTTTGAGGTAGGCGACGTTCGAATCCGCGAACGCCTGCGCCACGCGCGGGCTGGAAAGCGCCGCCGCCTCGTTGGCCTTGCAGGTGACGCACCACGCCGCGGTGAAGTTCACGAACACCGGCCGGCCTTCGGCCTGCAATTCGGCCACGCGCGCCGCGCTCCACGGCTCGGCCTCCAGATGCGCGACCTGCTGCACGCCAACGAGCGGCCGCCAGCTGATAAACGCAACCACGGCAAGCACGGCGAGGCCCGCGATCATCCAGCCCCGCCCCCAGCGCGCCACGTAAATCGCAAAGCCGATCGCCAGCGCCGCCATCAGCAGCGCCGCCGCGCCCGCCGCGCCGGTTTGCTGCGCCAGCACCCAAACCAGCCAGATCGCGGTGGCGAACATCGGGAACGCGAGCACGTTTTTCACGCGCTCCATCCACGGCCCGGGCTTGGGGATGAGTCGCTGCAAAGCCGGCGCGAAATGCAAAGCCGTCATCGGCAGCGCGAAGCCGAGCGCGAGGAACGCGAAGATCAGCAGTGTCACCGGCGCCGATTGCGTCAGCACCGCGCCAATGGCGCCCGCCATGAAAGGCGCGGTGCAGGGCGTGGCCGCCACCACCGCCAGCGCGCCGGTGAAAAAAGCGCCCGCATTGCCTCGGCGCGCAGCAAGGCCCGCGCCCGCATTCTGCGCGCCGGCGCCGAACTCGAACACCGAAAGCAGATTGAGGCCGATCACGAAGAACAGCAGCGCCAGCGCGCTGATCACCCACGGCGCCTGCAGCTGGAAGCCCCAGCCCAGCGCCTCCCCGCCCGCGCGCAGGCCAATCAGCACCGCCGCAAGCGTGAGGAACGTCACCATCACGCCGGCGAAATAGAGCAAGCCATGCCGGCGCGCCTCGCCGGTTTGCGCGCCATGCGCAAATTGGAGCGCCTTGATCGAAAGCACCGGCAGCACGCAGGGCATGATGTTGAGGATGAGGCCGGCGAGAAACGCCAGCGCCAGCGCCGCAAGCAATCCACCCGCGCCCATCGGCGCAGGCGCAGCGGCGGGCGGCGCGGCCGCGCCTTCAATCTCCGCCAGTGAATAATCCGCGCTGATCACAGCCGGGCCGTCATTCGTGCCGGCGAGCGCCTCGCCCGGCGCTGCGTTCACTTCAAACGCGCGATGCGCCCATTGCCCGTTCTCGTTGGCCTCGTACGTGACGACGCCCTCGAACGGGACTTGCCCCACATTGCGCGCCACGCCCGGGGGAATATCGAAGCTGAATCCGCCTGCGCCCACGCGCGGGCTTTGCGCTTCGCTGTGGGCCATCACGTCGCGATTGTAGGTAAAGACGTGCGGATTGCGGATTTCGCCCATGGCCGGCAGCGTCACCGAAAGGCGCGCGGGCGTTCCGGCCGTAATGCGCGCTTCCACGCCGGTTTCCTGCTTGGGCAGCGCGGCGATCGCTTCGCGCGCGCGCGCGGCCCACACTGGATCGTCGCGCCCCTGCGCGGCGATCGGCAGCGTCAGCGTCAGCGCGCCATCCTCGGGAATGCAGATATCGGCGCAGACGAGCCAATAAACACCGGCGGTGAACGTCAGCGTCTGCCCCACTGGCGCATTCGCGGGCGCAGTGACGCTGATCGGCATCAGCACTTCGCCGTGGTAACCGTAATTGACGATGCCCGCGAACGGCACCGCCTCCGGCGCGGGCCATTGCAGCGCCCCGAACGTAAAGCCCTGCGGGTCTTGCCAGGTCAGGTCGGTCGGTTCGCCGCTATCGCCGGGATTGCGCCAATAGGTGTGCCAGCCTTCGCGGATGTTCTGGCGCAGGATGACCGTAAAGGTCTCGCCGGGCGCCACCGCAGCGCGCGCGGAATGCAACTCGCCTTCCACGTTGCCGGTGTTGACCGGCTGCGCGAACGCGGGCGCTGCGCCCAACGCCAGCACGGCCAGCGCCGCTGCAATCCAATCGCGCAAATTCATTCGGCTCCCTCGGTCCAACTTCCAGTTTCACGAACCTTTGTCAGAGATTTGTCCGCGCCATTCGTCTGCGACCAAATGCAAAACGCCTCCCGTTGCCGGGAGGCGCTCGCAAAAGTTCCCATCCGGGCGCGGCTTTAGCTGCGCAGCGGCGTCGCGGCTTGAATGCGCGCGGCGCGGCTCAGGATTTTCGGCCACAGGCCGAGCGAAAGCAGGTGCGCATGGATCACGGCCGAGACGCCACGATCGCGCAATTCCAGATACGTCTCCTTCGGCAGCGCATTCAGCTTCTGCTCGGAGATGCGCAGATATTCGCCCACCTTCAGCGGCTCGTCGGGGCTGCCGTCCGGCTTGGCGCGCGGCAGCGCAAGCGGGGTGACCTCGAACAGATCATGCTGCTGCATCAGCTGGTTGAACTCGCCCGTACGTTTGCCGAGCACGTCGAACTCTTTGCAGAACTGGATCGCGTCCTGCGTGAAGCGCGAGGGCTTGTCGCCTTCGAAGAAGGGCAGCTCGGGCGTCGAGTTGATCATCTTCGCGGCGCGATCGATGCACACCAGCACTCGGTCGCTGTTCGGATCGGTGGTGGGGGCGGGCGCGGCCGGCGCGTTCTGCTGGGCCATGATCGGCAGGAACGGATAGCGGCGCGCGAACGCCGGCAGATACACTTCCGGGTCCAGCGAGCCATCGGCGCCGAGAAACACGTTCATGCCGGGCCGCAGGCCCATCACCGCCAGCGGCGATTTGGTCTCGGTGTCGAAAATGATCGGGTAGCAAACGGCCGCGAGGCCGAATTCATCCACCGTCAGCGGCACGAGGTGCGTGTCGGCCAGGAACGAAAACGGGTTGGCCACTTGGCTCACGCCCAGGCCCCGGTGACGTTCGTGCGACAGCGGCTCAAGCTGGCGATAGAACAGGATTTGGCCAAGCGTCTGTTGTTCGCCCGCGCCTGCGCTCGTCATGGGTGTCTCCGAGGTTTCCCTAGCATTTGGTCCGCTCTCCAACCACGAATGCGCGCTTTCTGCAACACTCCAACGCAAGCCAGGATACACCCAGCCCCGGGTTTTCCAGGGCGCGACGCATGCTAAGGGAATCCCCTTTCGCGCGGTGCGGGGGCGGATGAGGCGGGCCATGAAAATAAGGACTTGGGCGGCGGCGTTGGGCTTGGGGCTCCTGCTTGCCGGATGCGGCCCGCAAGGGGCTGCGCCGATCACTGCTTTTGAGGGCCGCCTAGCCGATTGGGCCCGCGACATGCTGGCCGACAGCCCCGAAACCGCCGCCGCCGCCGGCGTTTCCGAAGAGGCCGCCGGCGGCCCTTATGCCGCACGCCTGGACGATCGCTCCGCCGTCGCCGTAGAGGCGCGCCGCAGCGCGGCCGTGCGCCGTTTCGCGGAATTGCGCACGCTCTCGCGCGGGCTCGGCGCCGAGGACGCGCGCACCTATGCGGTGCTTGAGGCCCAATTCGGCGCCTCGGCCGCGGCGGCCGCATTCGAGTATGGCGATTTCAGCCCGCTGATGGGCGTGCGCCCCTACGTGCTGAACCAGCTTGAAGCCGCTTTCATCACGCTGCCGTCCTTCATGGATGAGCGCCATCCCGTGGCCAACGCACAGGATGCGGAAAATTACCTCGCCCGCCTGAGCGCCGCCGCCGACGCGATCGATGCCGAAACCGCCCGCGCGCGCGCCGACGCCGCCCAAGGCGTGCGTCCGCCGCTCTTCATCATCGACACCGTGATCGCCATGCTCGATCGCATCGTCGCCACGCGCTCGACCGAGCAAGTCTATTTCACCAGCCTGCGCCGCAAGCTCGAAGCCTTGGCCGCCGCCGAAACCGATCCCGCGCGCAAGCAGCAGATTGAAACGACGAACGCGGTGCTGCTGGGCCGCGCCGAAGGCATCGTGCGTGAGCGCATCATCCCGGCGCACCAGCGCGCCGCCGCGTTCCTGCGCGCCGACCGCGCGAACGCGAGCGAGGAAGCCAGCGTCTCGCGCCTGCCGAACGGCGAGGCGTATTATGCAGCAGCGCTGCGCATCGCCACCACCACCGAGCTGAATCCGGCGCAAATCCACCGCATCGGGCTTGACCGCGTGCGCGCGCTCAACAGCGAACTCGACATCGCCCTGCGCCGCGTGGGGCTGACGGAAGGCCCGGTCGGCCAGCGCCTCTCCCAGCTCACCGCCGATCCCCGCTACGCCTACGCCGATACGGACGAAGGCCGCGCCCAGCTGATCGCCGATGTGGAGGCGCGCGTGGCGCGCGTGCTGGCGCGCGCGCCACAATGGTTTGGCCGCCTGCCGCGCGCCGGGCTGGAAGTGCGCCGCGTGCCCGCGTTCGCGGAGGCCGGCGCGCCCGGCGCCTATTACAATCCCCCCGCGCTCGATGGCTCCGTGCCCGGCATCTATTACATCAATTTGCGCAATCTCTCCGAGATGACGCGCATCGATCTGCCGACGCAGGATTTCCACGAAGCCGTCCCCGGCCACCATTTCCAAACCGCCCTGGCGCAAGAGCAGATCGAGATTCCGCTGCTGCGCCGGCTCATCACCTTCAACGCCTACAGCGAAGGCTGGGCGCTCTACGCCGAGGAGCTGGCCGATGAGCAGGGCTTCCACGAAGGCGATCCGATCGGGCGTATCGGCTATCTGCGCTGGCAGCTCTGGCGCGCGGCGCGCCTGGTGGTGGACACCGGCCTGCACGCGCAAAATTGGAGCCGCCAGCGCGCCATCGACTACATGATCGAAACCACGGGCGATGCGCCGGGCGTGATCGTCACTGAAGTCGATCGCTACATCGTGTGGCCCGGCCAAGCCTGCGGCTACGAGATCGGCCGGCGCGAGATTGCCCGGCTGCGTGAGCTGGCGCGCAATGAGCTTGGCCCCGATTTCGACCTGCGCGGCTTCCACGACGCGGTGCTGCTGGCGGGCGAAACCCCGCTGCCGGTGCTGGAAGGGATCGTGCGCGATTGGATTCCGCAACAGCGAAGGCTGGCCGAACGCGAGCGCCGCCGCCGCTAAAGCACACTCGCGTGAACTTACGCACGCGTGCGCAAATGGCCGCGCCCGCGCCTCAAAGGCGCCGCGTTCGGCGCGCTCCCATACCAGCGCACTAAATGTCGTGTCCGGACGAATCTGAGGGGAGACGTCCATGCTCTTGAATTCGCATACGCCGCTGACGCGCGCCGCCTTGCTGGCGTGCGCGCTTTTCCTATCCGCCTGCGCCGCGCAAACGCCGAGCGACGCGCCGGAGCCGACGCCCATTCCAGGGCGCACCGATCCGCCGCCCTCCCCGCCGCCGCCGCCTCCGCCGCCGGTAACAGCGCAGGAAATGCAGGACGGCCTCACCGCGCGGCCGCAATTGCGCGCGGCGATGGGCGCCATCGGCGCGCCCTACGCGCAAATCGCGCCCCAGCCCGCGCCCGGCACGGTGGATCGCGATAATTACGAGGATTTCGACACTAACCCGATCCACATCGTCGCCGACGATCCGGTCTCCACCTTCTCGATCGATGTGGACACCGCTTCCTACACGAACGTGCGCCGCTTCTTGAATCAGGGCCGCCTGCCCCCGCGCGACGCGGTGCGCACCGAGGAGCTGATCAATTATTTCCGCTATGATTATCCACTGCCCGCCAATCGCGAGCAGCCTTTCTCCACCAACGTCACGGTTGCGCCTTCGCCTTGGGCCGAAGGGCGCCAGCTCGTGCATATCGGCCTGCAGGGCTACAATATCGTCCCGCGCGAGCGCCCGCCGCTGAATCTGGTGCTGCTGCTGGATGTTTCCGGCTCGATGAACGCGCCCAACAAGCTGCCGCTGCTGCAGCAAAGCTTCCGCATGATGATCGATCAGCTCACCGCGCGCGATCGCGTGGCGATCGTGGTCTATGCGGGGGCCGCCGGCACAGTGCTGGAGCCCACGCCCGGCAACGAGCGCGCGCGCATCCTGGCGGCGCTCGATGCATTGCGGCCCGGCGGCTCCACCGCCGGCGCGGAAGGCTTGCGCCAAGCCTATGCGCTGGCCGAGCAGAACTTCAACCAGAGCGCCGTCAACCGCATCATCATCGGCACCGATGGCGACTTCAACGTCGGCATCAACAACCCCGATCAATTGCAGGATTTCGTCGAGCGCAAGCGCGAGACGGGGATTTATCTCTCCGTCTATGGCTTCGGCGGGGGCAATTATAACGACGCGCTGATGCAGCGCCTGGCGCAGAACGGCAATGGCGTTGCCGTCTATATCGACACGCTGAACGAAGCGCGCCGCGTGCTGCGCGATGAATTCGCCTCCAACCTGTTCACCATCGCCGAGGACGTGAAAATCCAGGTCGAGTTCAATCCCGCGCGCGTCGCCGAATATCGCCTGATCGGCTACGAGACCCGCATGCTGCGGCGTGAGGATTTCAACAATGATTCGGTGGACGCCGGCGAAATCGGCGCCGGCCATTCGGTGACGGCGATCTATGAGATCACCCCAATCGGCGGCCCGACCTTCACCGAGCCGCTGCGTTATGGCCCCCAGCGCGCCGCGCCCACGGGCACGGCGGGCGAGCTCGCCTTCCTGCGCATCCGCTACAAGGCGCCGGGCGAGGAGCGCTCGCGCCTGATCGAGCGGCCGATCACCCAGGCCGATGCAGTGGCCGACATCGCCCGCGCCAATGAAAGCACCCGCTGGGCGACGGCCGTGGCCGCCTATGGCCAATTGCTGCGCAACGATCCCTACATGGCGCAGGGCTATGGCTGGGATCAGGTCGCGGCCTTGGCGCAAGGCGCGCGCGGGCGCGATGAATTCGGCTGGCGCGCGGAATTCGTGCAGCTTGTCCGCGCCGCGGCCGCCGCGCCTCCGCTGGCCCCGCTCGAACAACCGGGCGCAGGCGAACGCCCGCCCCCACGCCCGCGCATGCCGGCGACGGGGAGCCATTGACGCTCACGCCTCCCCGCCGAGAGCCCCGCGAAAGCGGGGGCCGAGAGCGGGGAGCCAGAGCAAC
>DAOMPU010000109.1:0-7762 GCA_035444925.1 Terricaulis sp.
GCGCCCGCTTCGCGCGCTTCGGCCGCCAGGGCCGTGCTTTTGTGGCCGCTCAATAGGATCAGCCCGCCGGCGCAGCCGCGCGCACGCAGCGCCGCGATCAGCGCCACGCCGGTCATCTCCGGCATATTCTGATCGGTGACGATGATGTCCGCGCTGGCTTCATCGTAGAGCGCCAGCGCCTGCGCGCCCGAACGCGCCTCGCGCACCTCCGCGCCCACCCGCGCAAACACCGTGGCCAGCAGCTCGCGCATCGGCGCGTGGTCATCGACAATGATCACGGAAAGGGCCATGCCGCGCACTCTGGCCCCAGCCGGTGAAGCAAAAGCAAACGCCCAAAAGCAAACGGCCGGAGCTTTCGCCCCGGCCGCCGCTTTGTTCGCTTTGTGCTGGCGCTTAGTAGCGGGCGCGCAGCGTGATGCCGTAGGTCTGCGGCATGCTCGGATAGATCACCAGCGTGCCGTCCTGCAGCGGCGGCGAGAACGCACCGACATAGTAGAATTCGTCGGTCAGGTTTTGGCCCCAGAACTCGACCGACCAGCGCCCGTCTTGCGCGCCAACGCCCAAGCGGCCGTTGAACACCGCGAACGCGTCCTGATCGGTGATCGGGTTGCGCGCCAGGGTTTGCGTTTGATACTCGCTCGACCAGCGGCCATCCACGTAAGCGGTGAGCTGCAGATTGTCGCCGATCGGCTGGGTGTAGCCGACGCCGCCGGTGACGACCCACTCGGCCGAGAAGGCCAGCGGCTCGCCCGCGCGCACCGTGTTCGGGCCCGGGTTCAGCGGGTTGAACACCACCGTGCTGTCGAAATACGCGTCGGTGTAAACCACGCCGAGATTGAACGAGAGGTTGTCGGTCGGGCGCGAGTTGAACTCGATTTCCGCGCCTTGGCTGATCACGTCCGGGATGTTGCGGGTGATGAAGTTGAACCCGTTGAACGCGTTCAGCTGGTAGTCGGCGATCTGCTGGTAGAATGCGGTGACGTTGAACGTCGAGGTGCCGCCGAGGATCGTTGACTTGAAGCCGAACTCGATCGCGTCGGTGAATTCGGGATCGAACGCCACCTGGTTGATGTTCAGCTGCGCTTGCGAGGTCGTCGCCGGCGTCATCTGGAAGCCCGAGCGGTCGGTGTTGTAGCCGCCCGCCTTGTAGCCGCGCGAATAGCCGCCAAACAGCATGAGATCGTCGGTCAGGTGATAGCTGAGCGACATCGTGCCCGAGAACTCGCCTTCGTCACGCTCGCCGGTCCAGGTGCCGTTGGCGCTCGTGTTGACGGCGGGGTTGCAGGCGAGGTTCATCAGCGAGGACGCAGCGCCCGCTTGCAGGATGGACACAAGGCCCGGCCCGCCGCCGAGCACGGCGCTGGTGGCGGTTTCCATTTGCTGCAGCGAGGTGCAGCTCGGCGAAACGCTGAGCAGGCCCGCGCCGATGCGCTTGGTTTCGTCGCTGTAGCGCAGGCCGAACGTAAGTTCGAGCTGATCGGTGATCGAGAACACGTTGTGCGTGAACAGCGCGATGCTCTCGGTGTTGACGCGCCAGCGATCCGATTGCTGGCCGTCGCCCGCGGCGTTGAACGACAGGTGGCCCGCATTGGTCGGGCTGGTGGCGTTCACGCTGTTGACCGCGCCCATCAACGCGCCGAGCAGAACCGGGTTGCCGCCCGCCACCTGCACGGCCGCGCACTGGAAGATCGAGGGCGTGGCGGGGTTGATCGGGTAAAGCTCGCACCCGCCGGGCACCATCGCCTGTGTGGCGATATTGGCCACCGTGTTGGCGTAGATGCTGGAATGCGCGCCGGTGCGGATGGTGTCGTTATAGTACATCCGCTCGTCGCCGTAGAACACGCCGACCAGCCAGTCGAGGCGGCCCGCTTCACCTTGCAGGCGGAATTCCTGCGTGAAGTTGTGGAAGCCCACTTCAAGCCCATCGCGATAGGCGACGTCGATGAAGTTGAAGTCCACGTCCTGATCGCGCACGGCGTCCCAATTACGGAATGCGGTGATGGAGGTGAAATTGGCGAAGCCGAGATCCCAATCGAGCTGGCCGGAAATGCCTTGCTCCTCGGTGACTTCGCCGTAGCCGCGGCCGGGCGTGATGGTCATGCCGCGGCCTTCGGGATTGATCGCGGGCGTGCCTGCGCCGGCGGTGATCACGTGGATCGCATATTGCGGCACGCCGAACGGCAGCCCCACTTGCGTTCCATAGGTGAGCGGGGTGACGCCGCAGCAGATTTCATCCGTCTCGGCCACGTCCACGATGATGCGCAGCGAAGCGTCGTTCGAGATGTCCCACAGCGCTTGGCCGCGCAGCGAGT
Organism: Terricaulis sp.; assembly: GCA_035444925.1. Lineage (GTDB taxonomy): Bacteria > Pseudomonadota > Alphaproteobacteria > Caulobacterales > Aquidulcibacteraceae > Vitreimonas. The sequence continues at coordinate 2,313 of DAOMPU010000109.1, forward strand.
AGCGGTCGCGATCGTTGATCAGGCGGCCCGAGGTCAGGTCGGTGACGTAGCCGTCGCGCGCGCGGATCGAGCCGTCGAGGCGGAACGCGAACGTGTCGGAAAGGGCGACATTGACGCCGGCTTTGATGTTGCCTTCTTCCATATCGTCGAAGCCCTGCATGGCTTCGACATAGCCGCCGAAATCATGGTCGGGGCCCGCGGTGATGACGCTGATGGCGCCGGCCGAGGTGTTGCGGCCGAACAGCGTGCCTTGCGGGCCGCGCAGCACTTCGATGCGCTGCAGGTCGGGCAGGTCGGTCATGGCCGCGCCGGCGCGGGCGCGATAGACGCCGTCAACAAAGATGCCGACGGCCGATTCAAAGCCTGGGTTGTCCGAGCCGGTGCCGATGCCGCGCACGCGGGCGGTCACGCCCGTCGCCGCCGATTGGCCGGTGCCGATCTGCAGCGAGGGAACCAGCTGGGTCATGTCGCGCAGGTCTTGCACGCCCGAATTTTGGATCGTTTGCGCATCGACCGCGGTGACGGCCAGCGGCACGTCCTGGATCGCCGCCGAACGGCCGGTGGCCGTCACGACGATCTCGTCGGTGGTTTCCTGCGCTGCGGCCGGCGCAATCGCGCCAAGGGCTGCGAGCGATGCGCCCGTCAGCAAAATGCCCAGCTTCGACTTCATGATCATCGCGTCCTCCCAGGGGCGCCGTGGACGCCTTCTATGGGCGGCCGGCGGCAATAACTCGTTAAAGGGCGGCGCCTGCGACGTGCGGATAGCTCCCCCGCAGCTTGCCCTCTCCATACACTATAGCATGGAGTCTGCCGGCGCCTGTCAACGCCCGCGCGCCGCTTATCTTGACGCGCGCGTCATCGCGCCGGGGTGCTGAGGCGGTCAGGTCACAGTGCCGTCGCGTCATGTATCTGTGCAGCAACCCACGCGGCAAATTTAGGCGCCGAGCCTTCAGGCGTAGTGTGCAGGTGCAGCACGCGCAGCGGCGATGTTGCGCGCGCGTTCGCCCCGCATCCGCTTTATAACGCGGCGATGACTGACGCCGCCCTCGTTCTCTTTTCCGCCGGCCAGGATTCCGCCACCTGCCTGGCGTGGGCGCTTCGGCGCTATCAGCGCGTGGAAACCGTCGGCTTCTTCTACGGCCAGCGCCACGCCGTCGAGATGACTCAGCGCGGCGTGGTGCGCGCGCGCTTGGCCGGGGCGGCGCTGGGGCAGGATCATTTGGTCGATCTTTCCGGCTATGGCGCGGTGGCCGAAAGCGCGTTGACCGCCGATCGCGCGATCGAGATGGCCGAGAACGGCTTGCCCAGCACGTTCGTGCCGGGGCGTAATCTGGTGTTTCTCACCGTCGCGGCCGCCATCGCCTACCGGCGCGGGATCGGCGTTCTGGTCGGCGGCATGTGCGAGACGGATTATTCCGGCTACCCCGATTGCCGGCGCGAAACGCTCGACGCGCAGGAAAAGACGCTTTCACTTGGGCTGGGCGCCCCGATCCGCATCGAAACCCCGCTCATGTATCTGAGCAAGGCGCAGACCTGGGCCTTGGCTGACGAGCTGGGCGGGCAGGCCCTCATCGATCTCATCATCGAGCACAGCCACACCTGTTACGAGGGAGACCGCACGCAGCGCCATTCCTGGGGCTATGGCTGCGCAAAATGCCCCGCGTGCGAGCTGCGCGCGCGGGGCTTTCAGCGCTGGTTGGAAACGAGGGGCGCCGGGGCGGGCGGGGCGTGAACGGGGAGTTCCGGTTCGCCCGCCCCAGCGCTGGCCGACTTCAGCGTGCGCTGGATTGCGCGACGTAGGCGTCGGCGACTTTTTCGGCGAACTGGCGGATGGTGCGGTTGGCGTCCGTCCAGGTCAGCGGTTCGAAAAACAGATCGCGCAGGCTATCGCTGTAGCGGCGATGCTCCACCTCGGTCAGCACCGCGCCGTCCGGCGCGCGCAGCACGGCGCGCAATTCGGCCCCGCCGACAGAAACCGAGCGCAGCGGATCAACGCCGGGCCGGGTGCGCATTTGCTGCATGGTGAAGCGATTGGGCTGCGCGTCCTCGATCACCACATCGATCCGCACGCCGCTTGCGGCGACATTGCGCCGGGCAATCGCTCGATCGATCGCGCGGGTGATATTTTCCCGCAGATACTCGCCTTCGCGAATGCCGAGCTCATCCTGCAATTCGGTTTGGAATTCGGGTGAATAGGAAACTTGTTCCAGCGTCTGCGCGCTCGCGGCGGAAGCGAAGGCGAGGGCGGCGGCGCTGAGTAGAACGGGCGCGATGCGCATGAAGCGGCTCCGGCTAACGTTTATGCAGCCAAGATGGGGGGCAAACCCGCCGCTGACCAATCACGATCCCGTAAAAACCCGCCTTTGCAGGCGCCGTCCGTCGCATAAGTGCGGAGGCTTAAGCCACGCGCGTGTCGTCGATGTCGATCGTGTCAGTAAAGCCGGGCGTGCGCGCGGGATCGCCGGCGCGGCGGTAGGGGCCGGCGTAGAGCGTGCTTTGCGCATGGCGCCGGTCCGGGCCGAAAAAGTCCGCGGTGCGCACGTAGTCGCGCGTGTCCGTCAGCGCGTTGGTCATGCGCTCGAACAGCACGCGCGCGCTGATCGGCTTCTTGATGAACCCGGTCACGCCCGCGTCGCGCGCCGCGGTCACGCGCGAAGCTTCCGTATGCGCGGTCAGCATCAGGATCGGCACGTACGGATTGGGGCTCTTGGCGTCCCAGCGCAGCATGCGGGTGAAGGCGAGCCCGTCGATCGGCTGCATCTTCCAATCCACCAGCACCACGCCCACCGGCGTCGTGCTTAGGATGTCGAACGCGTCGCCCGCGGTTTCCGCTTCGCTGATGCGCACAATCCCGCCGGCTTTGAGCAGGCAGCGCAGCAGGAAGCGCATCTGCGCATTGTCGTCAACCAGCAGCACGTGCAGCTCGTTCAACGAAATCATAACGCAATCACCCCCTCGGCCTCTTGAGAAAGCACCGCAAACGCAAACAGGCGGTAAATTTCCGGCCTCGGAAGAAAATTCCCTGGCTCTATACAGTAACCGCGTCGGCCCGGGCGGGCGTTGCCGTAGCTGTACTTGCCGTTGCCTAAACGTGAAGCGCGGCTCAACTTCGCCGGCGGCATTAACGCGCGGCGAAACCTTGCGCGCGCGCGGCCCGGCTTGACGCCGGCGCGCGGAGGGCGTGCTTATCGGAAAACGGGAGGAGCTGAATCATGAGAACCATCATCGCCATCGCTGCACTTGCCGCGCTCGCCGCATGCGGCCAGCCCGCGCCAGAAGCGCCGCCGGAGCCGGAAGCGCCCGCTTCGCTGCAAGCGCAGGCCCGCGCGATGGATCAGGGCACGCGCCAGGTGTTCGCCTATCAGCAATTGGTCACGCACCTGCAAACCCAGGGCGCGACCTGCACCGGCCCGCGCGGCGTTGAAGCGCGCGGCACAGTGCCGGAGAATGTCGCGCCAGACAGCATCTACGCGCCGTTCGCGGGGGCTGATGCTTACACCGTGCAATGCGGCGAGCAGCTCACCACCGTGCGCGCCGATCCGCGTGAGCGTTGGCTGGTGATCTTCGCGCCCGACGCGGCGGCCCCGCAGGTGGTCAATTGCGCCACCGATCGCGGCGTCGATCAGTGCGCCGCGCGGGAAATTCCCACGGCCGCGCCCGCCCAATAGGTTTCAGCGTTCGCGCTGAAACCGCGCTGCTTCGCGCCCCGCTTGGTCGGTGAGGACAAGCTCTTCACCCTCCATGCGGAAGCCGCGCGTGGCTTGCAGCGCCGCCAGGAAGCGCTGTTCGGCGGCCATCGCCGGCTCGGCGCACATCATGCGCGTCGCGCCCGCATCGCCGAAGCGCAGGCTTTGGCCCTCGCGCGTCACCGCCGCGAACCAGCGATTGCAGCCGGCATGGCCGGAGGCGCGCGCGCCTTCAAACGTGAGCGTGCCGCCGTGCGGGTTGGCGTCGCCATCATCGATCCGCCGCCAGCTCACGCCCTCCAGCGTTCCCGCCGGGCGCACAAAGCGCATCAATTCTTCGCCGCCCGCGCCTTTCAGCGTCAGCATGCCGCCTTCTTCCTCGGCGCTGCGTGTGGCTTGCAGCGCATCGAAGAAGCGCCGCTCGGTCTCCATCGCCGGGCCGGGGCAGGCCATCTCGGTCACCGCGCCGACGCCGAAGCGCAGCGCCGCGCCTTCACCGGGATGCACGCTGGCGGTCCAGCGATTGCAGCCGGTGGAGCCGCTGGCGGCGCCGTCCGCAAACGTGATGCTGGCTTTGGCGGCCGCGTCCGTCGCTTCGATCCATTCGCCGCTGATGCGCATGGCGCCCGCCTCGCTATCGCCGCTGAGATATTGGCCCGCATTGGCGCCCGCCGGGGCGGGGCGGGGCTCGGGATGGTGGTGCTGGGGCGTGCACGCGCCCAGCAGCGCGGCCGCGGCGATTGCAATCAGGCGCATCTAGCCTCTCCTCACACGGGATCCCACGGAAACACCGAAGCGGAAGCGCCGACATCGGTGTAGTTCGCCTTCATCGCCGGCAGCGCGTGCTCGATCAGCGTTTCCGGCGTCCAGCCCTCCACCTTGGCCATGCCGCGCACCGGGCGCGGCTGGTTGAAGAGGAAAATTTCGTTGCCGCGCACGGCGAAAATTTGGCCGGTCGTATCCTTGGCCCCGTCCGCGCAGAGCGCCACCGCCAGCTGCGCCACCTGATCGGCGCGCATCATCTTCTGGAACCGCTCCACGCGCTTGGCGCTGGCTTCATCCTTCACCGGGATCGAGGCGATCATGCGCGTCCACGCGAACGGCGCGATGATGTTCGCGCGCACATTCTTGGCCGCGTTCTCCATGGCGATGATGCGCGATAGCCCCATCACGCCCAGCTTGGCCGCCGCGTAATTGGCCTGGCCGATATTGCCGATCAGGCCGGAAGTGGAGGTGAACAGCACGAACGATCCGTCCTGCTGTTCGCGGAAATGCTCGATCGCCGCGCGCGTGACGTTGAAAGCGCCGTGCAAATGCACGTCGATCACCGCTTTCCAATCCTCGGGCGCCATTTTGTGGAACATGCCGTCGCGCAGGATGCCGGCCGGATTGACGATCGCGTGCAGCGCGCCAAACTCTTTCTTCGTTTGCGCCACCATGGCGGCCACAGCGTCATAATCGCTGACGCTGTCTGAATTGGAGATCGCCGTCCCGCCCGCGGCGCGGATTTGCTTGGCGACCTCTTCGGCCGGCCCGGCCGAGCCCGAATCCTCGCCTTTAAGGCCTCCGCCCAGATCGTTCACCAGCACCGCCGCGCCTTCGCGCGCGGCCAGCAGCGCGCATTCCTTGCCGATCCCGTTGCCGGCGCCGGTAACGATGACGACCTTGCCGCTCAGCACGCCCATGCATTCCTCCGTCGTGGCGGAGGCTTACCCCCTCGCGCCGCGCAGGTGAAGCAATAGGTCCGCGCTCTTGGACCGCCGG
>DAOMPU010000110.1:0-7716 GCA_035444925.1 Terricaulis sp.
GGCGGCGGCGGCGGCGGGTATCGCGGCGGCGGCGGCGGTGACGGCGGCGGCGGCGGCGGCGGCTTCCGCGGCGGTGGCGGCGGCGGCGGATTCCGCAGCGGCCCGCGTGAAGGCGGCGGCGGCTTCGGCGGCGGCGATCGTCCCCCGCGTCAGCCCCTGGGCGATCCCCAGGACGGGACCGTGAAGTTCTTCAACGGCGCGCGCGGCTTCGGCTTCATCACGCCGGACGGCGGCGGCGCGGACGTGTTCGTCCATGTCAGCGCCGTGGAGCGTGCGGGCCTCACCTCGCTGACCGAAGGCCAGCGCGTGAACTTCCAAACCCTGCCCGACACCAAGGGCAAAGGCCCCAAGGCCGTGAACCTCAAGGTTCAAGAATAGTCGCGCATCTAATGCGATAACCAAGGCCCGCGCAGAGCGATCCGCGCGGGCCTTTTTCTTTGGCGCTATTCGTCGATCGGGAAATAGATCGACGCGCGCTCGATCGGGTCGCCCGGATATTGGCTCTCGGTGATCGACGCGAGATCGACCACCTCCCAGCGCTCGGTATCGGCGCGCGGCGCAATCCGGTGCGCCTGGAGATACGCTTCCATGCGCGGATACATGGTCGGGATTTGCGAACGGCGGCCGTCGAAGCCCGCTTGCAGCGCGGTCCCGCCCGGGGTCTGGCCCACGCGCACGCCGACAAGGCTGAGCGGCGCCGGGCCCGAATAAGGATAGCCAACGCTAAAGCGCATCACCCCGCCCTCGGGCGCGCGGAACACGCGGATCAGCTCGCCCGGCACCTGCATGCCAGAGTCCGCGAAGAAGCGATTGAGGTGGGCCACGCCCGCCGCTTCCGCCTGGGCGCGATCCTCGAATGTCGGCGCGGGCTTGGCGATGGTGACATCCACGAACAGCACGTCCTCCGGCGCCACCGGCACCGGCTCGATCCCGAAGCCTTCGAAATCCACCGCCGGCAATTGCTCGGCCAGCGTTTTGAGACGCGCCAGGCCATCGTCCAGATCGCCCTGGATGCGCCCGCGCAGCACCTGGTTCATGTAGCGGCAGGGCACGTTGATCCAGCCCTCGGCGCATTGCGCGCTGACCATCCAGCTGACCAGCGAGCCGCCGTCGCTCGGGCGCACTTCAAAGCGCGAATTCAGCGTGGCGCGATCGCCCAGTTCAATGATGGAGTCGATCTCCTGATTGAGCGTTGAATTCACGATCGAGATGCGCCCCTGGCCGACATCGCGCAGGTTCGAAACCCAGCGCATCGTCTGCCCCGCGCCCGGCTCGCCCGAGAACACATAATCCGCGTCCGGATCCTTGGCGTAATAGGGCGACCATTCGCGCGCGATGCGCAGATCGTTGGTCATCGCGAACACGGCCGCGCGCGGGCGCTCGATCGAGATCTGGCGCGTCACCTCAAGATTGTTCGGCAACAGAAAGCGGCCGACGCCGTAGAGCACGCCCGTCAGCAGCGCGACCACCAGCACCAACCCTAGAAACCACCTCATGCCCCGTCCCCAGCGCGCAAGCGTAAGGGCTTAGCATCATGGGGATTCGCATGCCATTGCGCGCCTTGTGCGCTTGCATGCGCGCAACCACGCTCGCGCAGCGCGCGAGATTTAACGCTAATCCACTCTGGATGCGCCATCAGGCCAGCCCCGATCAGCGCCCCACCCAAACCGGCGGCTGGTTACCATGGCGAAGGCGCGCGGTCAGCCCGCGGCTGCAGCAATCCCCGGCTGCGCTCAGGCGCGGGTGCGATCCCAGACCTCGAATTCGTACGCGATGCAGCGTTCCATCATCTCGCGCCACACCGGCTCGGCGATGGACCAGGCAAGCCCGCTCTGCGCGGCCTCCGCCTTCACATTATCCAGCACCTTCTGGATGCGCGCTTCATCACGCACCACAGAGCGGCTCGGTTTGATGCGGGCGGCGGCGTCCATATAGCCCTGGCGGCGCGTGATCAGCGCCACCAGCATGCGGTCGATCTCATCGACGCCGGCGCGGACGTCGAGCATGGTTTGGCAGGCTTCCGGGTCGGGGGCGGCAAAGCCCTCCGCCTGGGGCGGAACTTTAGCGCTTGCTGCGATGCTCATATGCCTCTCTTGGCCGCGCGAAGGGGCAAAGTCGAGGCGCCAAGCGTCGCGCCCCTCGCTTCCCGGCCGAGCGCCCGCACTTGATGCGGGCCAAGCGCCGGGATCCAGGGCGACAAGCGCAGCCCTTGGCTCTGGATCCCGGATCGCACCCCGGCTTGAAGCCGGGGCTGCGTCCGGGAAGCGGCGCGACCCTGGCGGGACGGAAAGGAAACGGCCACTTATGAGAGTTCATGTCCGGCGCCGATAAGCCCACCCTGCCCCCGCTCGCGGCCCTGCCCGGCGAGGATGCGCCCAAGCCGGCCCTCAAAGGGATCGAGGCGATCCGCGACGCCTGGAGCCGGCTGCCGACCAAGCCGGGCGTGTACCGCATGATCGGGGCGTCGGGCGAAGTGCTCTATGTGGGCAAGGCCAAGAGCCTCAAGCACCGCGTCGGCCAGTACGCGCAAGGGCGCGGACACGGCAACCACATCCTGCGCATGATCCGCGAGACGGCCTCGATGGAGGTAATCGTCACCGCCACCGAAACCGAAGCGTTGCTGCTCGAAACAAACATGATCAAGCGGCTGAAGCCGCGCTTCAACGTGCTGATGCGGGACGATAAAAGCTTCCCCTACATCGCCATCCGCACCGATCATGCATTCGCGGCGCTGCAGAAGCATCGCGGCGCCAAAAGCTTCAAAGGCAAATTCTACGGCCCCTTCGCCAGCGCCGGCGCGGTGAACCGCACGCTCAACACACTGCAAAAGGCGTTCCTGCTGCGCTCCTGCACGGACGCGACGTTCGCCAACCGCACGCGCCCCTGCATGCTCTATCAGATCAAACGCTGCGCCGCGCCGTGCGTGGGCTTCGTCAACGAGGCCGAATATGGCGCGCTGGTGAAAGACAGCGTGGATTTCCTCGAAGGCCGCTCGGTGGAATTGCAGGATCGCCTCGCCGCCGACATGCGCGAAGCAGCCGAGAAACTGGAGTTCGAGCACGCCGCGCGCCTGCGCAACCGCATCCGCGCGCTGGCCAGCGTGCGCGCTGCGCAAGGAATCAACCCGACCACCTTCACCGAAGCGGATGTGTTCGCGCTGTTCCAGGAAGGCGGGCAAAGCTGCATCCAGGTGTTCTTCTTCCGCGCCGGGCAAAACTGGGGCAACCGCGCCTATTTCCCGCGCCATCTGAGCGAGGAAACGCCCGAGGACGTGCTCTCCGCCTTCCTCGCGCAATTCTATGATGAGCGTGAGCCGCCGAAACTGGTGCTGACGAATGTCGAGCCCAGCGATCGCGCGCTGCTGGAGGATGCGCTTTGCCTCAAAGCCGAGTGCAAGGTGGAAATCCGCCGGCCCGAGCGCGGCGAGAAGCGCGAGATCGTCGAGGCGGCGCTGCTCAATGCGCGCGAAGCGCTTGGCCGGCGCCTGGCCGAAAGCGGCAGCGTGGCCAAGCTGTTGGACGGCGTGGCCGAAGTGTTCGGCCTTTCGCAGCGGCCCGAGCGGATCGAAGTGTACGACAATTCTCACGTCCAAGGCGCGCACGCTTTGGGCGCGATGATCGTGGCCGGCCCCGAGGGCTTCACCAAAAACCAGTACCGCAAATTCAACATGGAGCGCGCCAAGTTCAACGGCGACGATTTCGCCATGATGAAAGCCATGATCAAACGCCGCTTCGCACGCATGATCGCGGAGCGAGAGAGCGATGAAACCTCCCCCCTCGCGGGGGAGGTGGCGAGCGCGAGCGAGCCGGTGGGGGGGCGTTCAAACGCGCAGACCCCTGATCAATTCGACGCCCCCCACCCCCCGGCCCCCGCCCCGCGAGGGGGCGGGGGAGAGATTTCCGACGGCGGCGTCGATTTCTCCAAGGAACGCGAAGAGCCCGAAACCAAATTCGGCGCGATCCCCGATCTGGTGCTGATCGATGGCGGCGATGGGCAGCTCAACGCCGCGCTGGAAGCGCTTGATGAGCTTGGCATCAGAGGCCGCATCAACATCGCCGGCATCGCCAAAGGCGTGGACCGGGACGCCGGCCGCGAGCGCTTCTTCATTCCCGGCCGCGCGCCGTTTCGCCTCGACGAGAAAAGCCCCGTCCTCTACTACCTGCAGCGGCTGCGCGATGAAGCGCACCGCTTCGCCATCGGCGCGCACCGCACCAAGCGCAGCGCGGCGATCGCGAAAAACCCGCTGGATGAAATCGGCGGCATCGGCCCGGCGCGCAAACGCGCGCTGCTGGATCGCTTCGGCTCCGCGCGCGGCGTCTCACGCGCGGCGCTGGCGGAACTGGAAGAGGTCGAGGGCGTCAACAAGGAATTGGCCAAGCGCATCTATGATTTCTTCCACGAGAACAAACGCTGACGCGCAAACCTCTTCCCTCCCCGTGAGGGGAGGGTGTCGTGAAGCTTGCTTCACGACGGGTGGGGTGGCGGCGCTTCGATCGGCCGCCCTTTCCGCCGCCCGCCCCACCCGTCGCCTACGGCGACACCCTCCCCTGGCGGGGAGGGATTGATGCAGCGCCTCCCGCTCCTCCTCACGCTCTTCCGCCTCGCCATGGGCCCCGCGATTGCGGCGCTGGTGCTTTGGGCGGCGACGCAGTTGCATGGCGATCCGCTGCTGGCGGGCTTCATCTATGCGCTCGCGCTGATCTTGTTCGTGCTGGCCGCAATCACCGATTGGGCCGATGGCGTGCTGGCGCGCAAATACGATGCGGTGACGCCGCTAGGTGCGGCGCTCGATCACACGGCGGATAAAGTGCTGATCGTGTGCGTGCTGCTGGCGCTGGCGTACGCCGCGCTGCCGCTGGAGCTGGTCGCGGCCGCCATCATCATTGTGGGGCGCGACGTGGCCATCGCGGGCCTGCGCGAAGCTTTAGGCGGGCAAGGCAAGGCGCTGCCGGTCAGCGCGCTGGGCAAATGGAAAGCGGCCGCGGAAATGGCCGGCGTGGGCGCGTTCATGGCGTTTCAGGCTGCGGCGCTGCTTTACGCGGCCGAAGGCTGGGTCAGCGGCTTATCGTGGGCCGCGCGCGCGCTGCTATGGAGCGCGGCGATCCTGGCGCTGATCAGCGGCGCACAATATGTGCGCGCGCTTGTGCGCAAAGCTTAGTCCGGGCGGCCGAACTCGATCCAGTTCAGCACGAAAATCGCCGCCAGAAACAGCACGATGGCGATCAGCGCCGGGTTCGTAATCAGGTCCAACATCGAGCCGCCCTCAAGCTGCGCCGCACCGGCGCGCCGAATATCCGCCCCTCGCTAAACGATCCGCGCGGACGACGCCAGGGCGGGGGTTGACGCACCCCTTCATTCAACCTATTGGTAGAATATGAGTGGAGCAACCGCCCTGGACGACACCATGCTGGCCCTGGCCGATCCGACCCGGCGCGCCATCCTGCAGCGCCTCGGCACGGGCGAAGCGCGGGTGACGGATCTGGCCGCCCCGTTCGCCATGTCGCTCAACGCCGTCTCCAAGCACATCCGCATTCTGGAGCGCGCGGCCTTGGTGCAGCGGCGCCGCAATGGCCGCGAGCACGTTCTCTCACTGAACCCCGCCCCGCTCGATGAGGCCGCCGCCTGGATCGAGAGCCAACGCCAATTCTGGAACGCGCGCCTCGACGCCCTCGAAGCCGCGCTCGCCGAACACGAAGATTGAGGAGAAGCCCCCATGCCCGCCATGCAATTCGGCAAAGTAGCCGCGCCTGACACATTCATCCTCGAGCGCACGCTGAAAGCGCCGATCGAACGCGTCTGGGCCTATTTCGTTGACGGCGAAAAGCGCGCCCGCTGGTTCACCGGCGGCGATACGCTGCGCGCTGACGGGCAAGCTTTCTCGCTCCTGTTCGCGCATCGCAACATCACCAGCGAAAAGCCGCCCGCGCGCTGGGCGCAGATGGAAAGCGGCGAATTTCCGATGACAGGCCGCGTGCTCGCGTTCGATCCGCCGCGCCTGCTGGCGATCACTTGGGGCGATGGCGATGAGGCGGTGTCCGAAGTGCGCTTTGAATTCGAAGCGCACGGCGATGAAACCCTGCTGAAGCTCACGCACACCCGCATCGATACAATCGAGCATACGCGCGATTTCGCTGGCGGGTGGACCGCGCATCTGCAGACACTGGCCGAAATCCTTGAAGGGCGTGCGGCCAATCGATTCTGGGCCGATGTCGTCGCCGCACACGCGCATTATGAAGGCGCGCGCTGATGCCGGAAGTACGCGTTTCCCGCCGTTTCGACGCCAGCGCAGAGCGCGTGTTCAACGCCTGGCTCGATCCGGCGATGATCGAGCGCTTCATCGTCGGCCCCGCGGTGCGCGAGGAAGAACTCGTGCACATCCGCGTGGACGCGCGCGTCGGCGGGCGCTTTTCGTTCAAAGTGATGCGCGGCGGCGCGGCCATCGATCATGTCGGGACGTACCGCGAAATCGAGCGCCCGCGCCGCCTCGTCTTCACCTGGGGCGTGGACGAGGAACAAGGCGATCTGAGCGTGGTGACGATCGAGATCGCGCCGCTGAGCCACGGCTGCGTGCTGACGCTGACGCATCAGATCGATCCAGCCTGGGCCGAGTACGCCGAGCGCACCGAAGCCGGCTGGACGCACATCACCGGCAAATTGGCCGAAGCGCTTACGGCGCCTGCACCACGCTGAGCAGATTCAAATCCGGATCGTGAAACCAGGCGACCCTCACCCCGTCCGGCCCGGTCCACACGCCTTTGGCATCCTGCACCAGAAACGGATAGCGCGCGAACGCGACGCCTTTGGCGCCGAGCGCATCGACCACCGCTTCAACATCAGCCACATTGAACGCCAGCACCGCGTACGGCGCGGGCGCGACGGCCGGCGTGGTGGAGAGCCTAATCTTCAAATTCTTGGTTTCAAACACCGCCGCGAACTGATCCTCACTGGCGAGCTTCAGCCCCAGCGTATCGCGATAGAACGCCTTGGCGATTTCGGGCTTGGCCGTGCCGATCAATGATGTCGCTGTGCTTGAGCCGAGCATGGGCGCCTCCTGCGGGCGCGACTTTACGTGATCGCGGGCAAAACAAAACCGCCGGCTTTGCGGGCCGGCGGTTTGTTCTTTCATCGCCGCGAAGCGCTACGCACCTTGCGGCGCGGCCCCGCCCCAGCCGCCGCGGACGGGGCTTTCGCCTTCGTCCTCGTCGGTCACCGGCAAAGCCGGGGTCGGCGGCGTCGGCGTTTGCGGGGTGTCATCGGGGCGGTCGAGCTTTTCGCCGCGCATCACCGCGTTGATCTCTTCACCGTTCAGCGTTTCGTACTCAAGCAGCGCTTCGGCCAGATACTTATGCGCCTCGGCCTTCTCGGTGAGGATGCGCTTGGCTTCGTTGTAGCCTTCATCGACCAGGCGCTTCACCTCCGCGTCGATCTTCTGCGCGGTGGCTTCGGAGATGTTCTGGTTCTTCTGCACGCTCATGCCGAGGAACACTTCGTCATTGTTGTCGCCGTACGCGACAAAGCCCAGCTCATCGGAATAGCCCCAGCGCGTGACCATGCTTTTCGCAAGGCGCGTCGCGGCGGCGATGTCGGAAGCAGCGCCCGAGGTGACTTTCTCCTTGCCGAAGATCAGCTCTTCAGCCACGCGCCCGCCCATCATCACCGCCAGGCGTGACGTCATCTGCGTGAAGTTCATCGAGTATTTGTCGCCTTCCGGCAGCT
>DAOMPU010000111.1:0-7713 GCA_035444925.1 Terricaulis sp.
CGCGCGCCTTGGCTCTTGCCGATCCAGTTCGACTGCATCAGCCGCACTTTGTCCGGCCATTTGCTCAGCTGCTCGATCGCGGCCAGCAGATCTTCGGCGTAAGCGGTGACCTTGAACATCCATTGCTCAAGCTCGCGTGTTTCCACCAGCGCGCCCGAACGCCAGCCGCGCCCATCCACCACCTGCTCGTTGGCGAGCACGGTATTATCGACCGGATCCCAATTGACCTTCTGCTTCTTGCGATAGACGAGGCCCTTTTCCCAAAAGGCCAAGAACATGGCCTGCTGATGCTTGTAATAGCTGGCGTCGCAGGTCGCGAATTCGCGGGACCAATCGATGGCGAGGCCGAGCAATTTCAATTGCTCGCGCATCGCGGCGATGTTGTCGTAGGTCCAGCCCTTCGGGTGGATGCCGCGCTCCATGGCGGCGTTTTCGGCGGGAAGCCCGAACGCATCCCAGCCCATCGGGTGCAGCACGTTGTAGCCGTTCGCGCGCCGGAAGCGGGCGATCACATCGCCCATCGTGTAATTGCGCGAATGGCCTACGTGGATGCGTCCCGACGGATAGGGAAACATCTCCAGCACGTAGGCTTTCTTTTTGCTTGCGGCTTGCGCGGGGCTAAGCGCGCGGTCGATCCCGGCTTCGGCCCAGCGGGCGCGCCATTTGGGTTCGACTTCTCGATGATTGTAACGCGACATTTCTCACGCCCCTTGAAGGCGCGTTGGTGAATGCAAAAAGCGCCTAAGTCTAGTTCTAGCGCACCGGCGCGCTGGAGAGGCGAAGCTGGCGCGCGCGCGTCAGGATCGCGTTCTCGATCTGCAGTTCGGTGTCGGCGTTGACGGCCGCATCGGTCCAGGCGCCATCGACATTGGTTTGCCGGAAGATCGACACGTTCAGCGCATCGGCGCGCAGGCGCGTGTCGAGGATATAGACCGTCGCCTTGAAGCGCTCGGTCGGCGTCGTCGGGTCCGAGTGCCAGCCGGTGATGATGATGCCGCCGTAAGGATCGGCGCTTTCCAGCGGCATGAAGTTCAGCGTGTCGAGCGAAGCGCGCCACAGATAGGCGTTCACGCCGATGGTTTCGGTGGTCTCCGCGGCATTGGCGCGCTCGGCCGTGCGGGAAAGGTCGTTGTCCCTGCCGCCGCCGAACATGGAGCACGCCGAAAGGGCCACAGCCACGACCATGATGAGGGCGGCCTTGAAGAGCCCGTTCTGCGTCATCGATATTCCTCCAGGCGTCATTCTTACCGCCCGGTCCCCCGGCGCGGCGCGCGGGCCTCGTATAACTAGGCTTGCGCGGCGGGGCCAGGGGGCGATGTGAACCTGGCGGAGTTAAGGCCGGCGGCCGGGAACCGGCCGGGCGGGGTATGGTTTCCACAAAGCTGACGAAGTTTTGAAGAAATATTCGAGACCTGTGACCTAAAATTCACTGCGCGGCCGGGTCGATTCGGCTATGTTGAAGGTTCGGCACATGCCGCTGAGGGGATATTTCTGTGTTTAGGCCTGCCGCATTGGTGTTCGCGGGCGCCGTCTTGGCGGCGGGCGCAGCGCATGCGCAGGAGGCCGCGGCCCCGCGGCTGACCGTGCCTACCACGGAAAGCGCCGGCACAGGCACCCCCTGGTACCAGCGCTTTACCACCTCAAACGGGGTAACCGAATCTATTACCGGCGAGACGGAAAACGACCGTAGCCTGCCGCCGGCCTGGACCATGAACCAGCGCTGGGGCGTCACGCTCGATATCCGCGAAGCCACCCGGATCGATCGCCTGCCCGAAGGCGGCCGGGGCGACCAGACCTCCGTGGGCGCGTATTACCAGTTCACGCCGCGCATGCGCGTCGGCGGGGAAGTTTCGCTGGAAGTGCAGCGCCCGGGGGCGACCACGCTGCCGGATCGCCAGCAGGACGAGCCGCGCGCCGGCGTCCGCGTCGAATCCGCGTTCCGCTTCTAAAAGCCGCTCAGCGCCCCTACCGAAACCAGCCCGGCAAAGCCGCGCCCGGCGAGCAGCCGCGCGTTGCCGGCATTGATCCCGCCCAGCGCCAGCACGGGCAGCCCCGCAGCGCGCGCCAGCTGGCTGGCGCGGAACAGGCCGAGCGGGGCGTGGCCCGAAGCGCTCTCGGTTGGAAACACCGGGCTCAGCACGGCTGCGTCCGCGCCATAGGCGCGCGCGCGGGCGAGGGCGGCGGCGTTATGGGCGGCGGCGGTGACGAGGGCGCCATGAGCCGCTTCGCGCTGGGCCGGCAGCAAGCGCTCGGGCCAATGCACGCCGGCCGCGCCCACGCGCGCCGCCAGCTCCGGATCGGCGGCGATCAGCAGGATAAGCCCTCTTTGCCGACACGCCCGCGCCAGCGCCCGCGCCATGCGCCCGCGCTCCGGCGCGCCGAAATGGCGATACACCAGCCCCGCGCCGCGCGGCAGCGCCCGCGCGATCGCCAGCGGATCGGGCGTGCGTTTAGGGTCGGTGAAAAAGAACAGGGCCGGCAGCGCCGGCGCGCCCGCGGCGCGGTTGAGCCGGCGCGCTTCAGCAGCTAGCAGTGCGCCTGCGCCCATGACCGAACCCTCCTTCACCGAAACGCGCGCGCACATTCTGGCGCGCATCGAAGCCGCCGCGAAAGCCGCGGGCCGCGATGCGCAAAGCATTACACTGACAGCCGTCTCAAAACAGCAGAGCGAAGCGCGCATTGAAGCCGCCTTGGGCGCCGGCCAGCGCGTGTTTGGCGAAAACCGCGTGCAGGAGGCGGAAGCGCGCTGGGCGCCGCGCCGCGCGCTCTACCCGGATCTGCGCTTGCGCCTGATCGGCCCGCTGCAATCGAACAAGGCCGAAGCCGCGGTGAAGCTGTTTGACGCGATCGACGTGCTCGATCGCGAAAAGCTCGCCGCCGCACTCGCGGATGCTTGCGCCAAGCTCGGCCGCGCGCCGGACGTGCTGGTGCAGGTGAATACGGGCGAGGAGCCGCAAAAGGCGGGCGTGGCGCCCGCGGCGGCTGACGCCTTCATCCGCGCCGCGCGCGAGACGTACCATTTGCCGGTGCGCGGCCTCATGTGCATCCCGCCGGCGGATGAGGAGCCGGCCATGCATTTCGCGCTGCTGGCGAAGATCGCGGCGCGCAATGGGCTGGCCGAGCTCTCC
Organism: Terricaulis sp.; assembly: GCA_035444925.1. GTDB lineage: Bacteria > Pseudomonadota > Alphaproteobacteria > Caulobacterales > Aquidulcibacteraceae > Vitreimonas. The sequence goes on from DAOMPU010000111.1 coordinate 3,129, forward strand.
ATGGGCATGAGCGACGATTTCGAGACGGCCGTGCGCTTCGGCGCCACGCAAGTGCGCGTGGGCTCGGCGCTGTTTGGGGCGCGCTGAGGGCCAAAAACTAACGATGATGCTTGCGCGCGGAGAAAGAGCAGTGTCTTTACCGTCAAGGTAGGATAAAAGTCCGTTACCTGAGCATCTGATGTCGCGCGACACGACCATACTCATCATCGACGACGACGCCGAGCTGCGTCAGGCCCTGATTGAGCAATTCGATCTGGAAGACGGCTTTGCGGGCGCGGGCGCGGCCAGCGCCGCTGAAGGCTTCGCCGCTGCGGCCGAGCAGAAGCCCGCCGCCATCGTGCTCGATGTCAGCCTGCCGGACATGGACGGGTTTGAAGCCTGCAAGGCGCTGCGCGAGCAGGGCGTCAAGGCGCCGATCATCATGCTGACGGGCGCGGCCCAGGAAGAAGAGCACCAGGTGAAGGGGCTCGACGCCGGCGCCAACGATTACGTGCTGAAGCCGTTTAAATTCTCCGTGCTGCTGGCGCGCATCCGCGCGCATTTGCGCAGCCACGAAGCTAGCGAAGACGCCACCTTCCGCATCGGCCCCTACGATTTCCGCCCGGCGCTGCGCTTGCTGGTGGATGGCGCCGACAAGAAAATCCGGCTGACGGATAAGGAGACGGCGATCCTGCGCTATCTCTATCGCTCGGGCGAAAAGCCGGTGGGGCGCGAGGAGCTGCTGCGCGAAGTGTGGGGCTACAATTCCAACGTCACCACGCACACGCTGGAAACGCACATCTACCGCTTGCGGCAGAAGATCGAACCCGAAGCGCAAAGCCCGAAACTGCTGATCACGGAAACGGGCGGGTATCGGCTGCAAGTTTAGCGCTGGTCGCGCCCCTCGCTCGTCATTCCGGGGCATCGCGCAGCGATGAGCCCGGAACCCAGGGATCAAGCAGCTGCGCGTTTGCCCCTGGGTTCCGGCCCGCGCCTGCGGCGCGACCGGAATGACGAGTTTCTCCTATTGGCCCAATTGAGACGCTCGTTGGTGAGTGCAAGGATGCGCAGATGACCTTGCTAGCTCAGGTTATGCTGTGGGTTTTTCTGGCGGCGTGGTGCATCGCCCTAGCCGCATGGTTATATGCAGCGCGCTATTTTCTCCCCTGGTGGAGCGCGCCAATTAGAGGCGTAGAGCAGCCTGTTGGCCATCTCGACAAAGCATCGCGGGGTTGCGGAGTATTTGTTCTCGCGGTCCTGCTCGGCTTCGCGGCGGGAGCTGTAGCACAATTCTTCGGCGGCGGCTGGGGGTGACGCTTATGTCCGTTCCCGGCGAAAGCAGGCCCCCCAAAAACAACAAAGGCCCGGATTGCTCCGGGCCTTTAGCGTGTTTCGTTTCGCATCTCGGTTACGCCACCATTTGCGCCGCTTGGCTCAGCATCGACATCGCGAACGGCGCGAACAGCGCGGCGGCGGCGATTAGGCTGTACATCTTCATCATCTTCCATTCTCCCTCAGCTCGGCGGATCGGCGCGACCCGATGAGAAGAAGATAGATGCGCCCCGTCCGGGCGGATGTGACGCCGGTCACGAGCCGGAAGGCGGGGGCGGCAGGCGGCGGACTTCGGAGATGAAGCAGCTCCGGTGCGCGCCGCCGGCGGATTCGGTGAAGTGAATCTGGCCAAGATTGCCGCGCCCGGCGCAAATCCATTCGGAGGGGCGCGCCTCCAGCGCGATGTTCTCGGTCCAGTCGAGGCTGTTGCAGCCGGGGCCCTGCACGTCGAGCTCATAAGCGCGCGAGGCGCCGGCGCTGACGCGCACGGTATCCCCGTCCACGGCGTTGAAGCCGGAGACGGCGTTGACGTTGAAGCAATCGCGCGCTGCGTCTGGGGCGGCCGCGCCTTGCTCCCCGCCGGCGGCGCAGGCGGCGAGCGCGGCAAGCGCGGCGATGGCGGCGGCGCGCAATGAGGTGGCGGGCATGAAGCTCTCCTGATCGTTGTGCGCCGAACCTGCGCCGCGCGGCGCGCGCGGTCGAGTGACTTGTGCGAGAGCAGCTGGCAAAAGGTTAATGCGCGCGCTCCTCCCGCGACGGGAGAAACAACGAGGCTTAACGCTGCAGATGCGAAAAGCTGCGGCCGCGCTAAAGTCTGGCGCAAGCTTTGCGGAAGCTGGCCTGGGCGGCGCCCGGCCAGGGGTGGATCATGGAAAAAACCCGCGTCGATTGGGTCGATTACGCCAAGGGCGTGTGCATGTTCCTGGTCGTGATGTTCCATTGCATCACGAGCTATGACGTGCTGACCGGCTATGAGCGCGGCTTCCTGCACGAAGTGATGGATTTCGCGCTGCCGTTCCGCATGCCGGATTTCTTCCTGATCTCAGGCCTGTTTCTCTCGCTCACCATCAATGCGCCGCTGAAGGACTACGTCGATAAGAAGATCGTCCACTTCATTTATTTTTACGTGCTGTGGCTGCTGATCCAAACGGCGATCGTCGATGCGAACCTGCTGATCGATAATCCGATGCAGTGGGTGCAAAATTATTTCATCTACTTCGTCGATCCGTACCAGACGATGTGGTTCGTCCACATGCTGGCGATCTTCTTCGCGGTGACGCGCCTGATCCGCAAAGTGCCGGCGTGGATTGTGCTGGTGGTCGCGGGCGCGCTGCAGGCGCTTTACCACGCCGAAATCCTGGTCACGAACTGGACCGTCGCGGATCGTTTCTTCGATCGCTACATCTATTTCTTCATCGGCTACGTGGCCGCGCCCTACGTGTTCAAGTTCGCCGATTTCATGCGCGTGCATTGGCGCTTTGCGATTGCGGCGCTGCTGGCTTGGGGGGTGGCGAATTATTGGGGCGTGAAATTCTTCCTGCATTTCCAGCCGATCACCAGCCTCATCATGGGCGTGGTGGGCGCGGGTGCGGTCGTCACGGTCTCGGTGTTGTTCGCGCGCTTCCGCATCGGCGAGTATTTCCGCTACATGGGGCAGCATTCCATCGTGGTTTATTTGACTTTCGTCATCCCGATGAAGGTGATGCACAAAGCGTTGCTTGCCTGGAACTTCATTCCTGACAAGGGATACGCCGATCTGGCGACGACCATCTTCGCCGCCACCGCGCCTTTGGTGTTCTACATGCTGATCAAGAACACGCCGCTGATTTTCCTCTACGAACGCCCCAAGCAATTCCGCCTCGCGCCCGAGAAGCGCCGCGCGCAACCTGCGGGAATTTGACACGAGCGCGAAACGCAAAGAAACCGGTCCCTAGTTGCGAACGCACCTGGGGAGGCGGTTTTGCGCGATATGTACGGTGAGCGGCTGACCGGCCAGGCCGCGCTCGATACATTGATGGAGGCGGTTGAGCGGCTCGCGGGCGCGTCAGATGAAAAGGCGGTGGCCGCGATCGTGCGCACCGCCGCGCGCCGCCTCACCGGCGCGGACGGCGTGTCGGTGGTGCTGCGCAAGGAGGATCGCGTTCATTACATCGATGAAGACGCGGTCTCGCCGCTGTGGAAGGGCCAGGACTTCCCGATCGAAGCGTGCATTTCCGGCTGGGCGATCATGCATCGGCAAACGGTGGTGATCTCCGACATCACCGGCGATCCGCGCATTCCGTTGGCTGCGTATCGGCCCACTTTCGTGAAGAGCCTGGTGATGGCGCCCGTCGGCATGCCGGACCCGTACGCCTCGATCGGCGCCTATTGGGCCGCCAAGCGCCGGCCGACGGACGAAGAGGTGCATGCGCTTGAAACCATCGCGCGCGCGGCGTCGGTGGCGATGCAGAACGCGCGCCTGCGCCGCGAGCTCACGGAAGCGCTGGCGCGCACCGAAGCGGCCGAGCGCGCGCAGGCGATTTTCTTCGCGCAGATGAGCCGCAACATCCGCGTGCCGCTGACGGGCCTGGCCACCATGGCCGAATTGCTTGAGCGCGGGCAAAGCGAACCGCGCCAGCAGCAACTGGCGGCTTCGCTGCGCACCAGCGCCGATGACGTGGCGCATCTGGTGGAAGGCGTGCTCGATTTTGCGCAAGCCGAGGGCGCGCGCGGGGCGCGCTTTCCAGCGCCGTTCCATTTGGAGGCGGCGGTGCGCGTGGCGGCGGCCCCGCACGTCACGGAGGCTTCGCGCCGCGGGCTCGGCTTCGCCATCGAGATCGCGCCCGAGGCGGCGGAGATTTTCGTCGGCGATGGCGCGCACGTGCAGAAGCTGGCGGATCTGATGGTCGATTACGCGGTGAAGAATACGGAGAACGGCGCTGTTACCGTGCGCATCGCGCAGCGCGAGCGGGTGGGCGTGCGGTCTCTGTTCGAGCTTTCGGTCGATGTGGCGGGGGCGTGCTTCGCGGCGGCGGCGGCGCGCTATGCGGCGGGCGAACGCGCGCATGCGGCGCTCGATCTGGCCATCGCCGAAGCGATCGCGCGCGCTATGGGCGGGGCGCTGGACGTGACGGCGGCCGAACGCCAGGGCGGGGCGCTCAGCGTACGCTTCCCGCTGGACATGCCGATGGATGAGCTGACCGAGCGGCGCCTCGCCGGGCGCGTGTTCGCCGCTAGCTGAGCTTGCTGAAATCGGCGGGCCGCTTTTGCATGAAGGCGGCGAAGGCTTCGGCCG
>DAOMPU010000112.1:0-5812 GCA_035444925.1 Terricaulis sp.
TTGCCAAGGTTGGGGTCGTGAGTTCGAATCTCATCGCCCGCTCCAGTTTTTCTCCCAGAATCAGCGCTCCCGAATTTGTGTTCGGCGCTGGGCGTAGTGCAGCTCTGCAAGCGTGGGCGAACGGATTCCGGCGGACTAGGTTATAGGCGCGCGCTCCGGACGCCGCGACGTGCGCCGGAACATCCTGCAAAGCGGCTTTCGGCGCGCCGATGCGCGCAAGCTCCAATGCGGATGAAGGCTAACAGCGAAGACACCGCTTACCCTGTCCCCGGACCAAAGAGCGCCGAGAGAAGAATGGACACGATTTTGGAACACGCCCCCCGCGCCATCGGCGAAGCCGATTTCACCAACGAATCCGGCGCCAAGGAATTGAAAGCGCGGATCGAGAATTACTGGCGCCAGCGCGGCTATGACGTGCAGGTGATGCTGGTGGAGGCGCCGTTCACGCAGGCGATCCGCGCCGGGCGCTATGACGTGCGCAGCGAAATGCTGAACGGCCTGCCGCGCCGCCGCGAAGGCTAAGCGCGCGTCTTCAGCTGCGCCGCGACGCGGCGGGCGAGGGCGACGATGGTGAGCGTCGGGTTGGCCTGGCCGCTGGACGCGAACACCGCGCCGGCGGCGAGCCAAAGATTTTCCACGTCATGCGCGCGGCATTGGGCGTCCGCCACGCCTTCGCGCGGATCGGCGCTCATGCTCGCGCCGCCGAGCTGGTGGTAGCCGTCGCGCGCGCTGGCGGCGATGTCGGCCAAGCTGTGCGCACGGTCGCCATCGAAATGCAGCGCGCCGGCGCCGACGGCGCGCAGATCGGCGTCGAGCGCTTGGTGCGCGGCCATCACCCCTTCGAAATCCGCCTCGCGCATGCGGAAATCGATTTTGAGTTTCGGCAGGCCGAGGGAATCGGTTTGTTCGGAAAGCGAGATGCGGTTGGCGCCGTCGCGGGTTTGTTCGGCATGATAGTGCAGCCGCCAGGCGCCCGGTTTTACCGGAATGAGATGCGTGGCGCGCGGATGGCCGCCGCTCAGCTTGGCGTAGGCGAGCAGATAAAGCGCATTGAACAAGCCCGCCGCCGCTGAAACCGGCGCGCGCGCCACATTAGCGATGTGCGGCCCCAGCGCGCCTTCGCCGCGCCCGAGCGCAGCGATGCGCGCAGCGATGAATTTGGCCGAGGCCGCCGCGTCGCCATGGGCGGGATCGCCGATGCCGGCATTGTCGAGCCAGAAGGCGGTGTTGACGATGTCGCCGCGCGCCGCGCGTTCAGCGCTGGGGCGCAGGCGCCGGCGCGCATAGGCGCCGCCTTCAAGCTTGCGGCAGGCGAAGGCTTGCGCGTCGTTGGGATCAGCCGGCGCGAGCGCGGCGATCGAGCCGGTGAGGTGGCCCATATAGCAGCGGCCGAGCGGGCCGTTGGGGCCGCCGAACAGCGCGGAATTGGCGCGTTGCGCAAGCAGCAGCAGGCGCAGCACGCCAAGCCCGCCGCCGGTCAGCACGAATTGCTTGGCGCGCACGCTGCGCTCAGCGCCGCCAAACCGCACGCTGACGCTGACGACGCGCCTGGCCTCGATGTTGAGCGCGGTGACGCGCGCGTGCGTGAGAATGGCGGGGCCGTCGGCGGCGCGGATGCGTGCGCGCCAGCGCCGGCTCATATTGAGCTGCGGCCCCCAGCATTCGTCGCGCACCGCGTCGAATTCCTTGAGCTGCGCGAAAGCGCCGGGCGCAGGGCTTTCATGCACGCTGCGCGAACCGAGAAAATCAGCCGCCTTGTCCCACCAGGGAGCCATGTCTTCGTAAGCGATCGGCCAGAAGCGGAAATCGGCGGGATCGAGCGGGATCGAGCGCCCGCCCCACCAATGGGTCGAGCCGCCGAGCGCGGCCGCGGACGTGATGGTGGTGGGATCGTGCCAGGCCTCGTCGAGGATTTCGGCGGCGAGAATGTCTGGCTCGCCCGGGACCGGGTTTTCGCCGCCCGCCTCCAGCAGCAGCGTCGTGAGGCCCGCATCGTGGCAATCGAACGCGCACGCCAAGCCCGCGGGGCCGGCGCCGACGACGCAGACGTCATACACGCTGTCGAGCGCGGCGGGCGTGGTTAACGGCAAGCGTCCTCGTTCCCGTACTAAAGCAACGAACTTTAAATTCGCCATGAGCTTGATGGCGGGCGCGGTGCGAATTTAAAGTCCAAAAGTTGCTTTAGAACATCTTGAATCTAAAGCGTCTTCTAGCGCTTAAATGCGACACGGCGGTTGATCTATCGTGTAGGTCGCATTTAAGCGCCGACGCTTTGGGCCAAAGCTCGCGCGCGGGGTGCGCGCGCAGATGGCGGCCGCAAGGGCGGCGCCGTGCTTTTAGGTGCGCTCGCCGAAATATTCCATGGCGTCCACGATCAGCTTGTCGGCGTCCTCGAACAGGTCGGCGGTGATAAGGGGCGCGGCGCGGCGCAGCGCGCCGGCGCAATCGGTCATACGCAGCGTTTCCGCGTGGACGATGGCCAGATTGAGCAATTGCATGGCGTGGTGGCGGTTGGTCGAATTGGCCTCTTCCGAGAGGCGCACGCGCAGCCGGCGCAGCACCGCGCCCAGCGGCGGGGGATCGGCGGCGTCATTGTAGGTGCGCCGGTCGCCCCAGCGTTTGCTGCCCCCGCGCAGCCTCCGGTCTGGCCCGAAATAGACCTCGTTATCGACCCATTTGCGGTTCATAGATGTTCGGCCGGCAATTAGTAGCGAAACGAGTGCTACGCCGATTTAGTGAACGCGCCGTTAGCAATCCGGCAATCGGCTACGATCTGGCGCGAATGAGGCCCTCTTGCGCGGCGCTGGCCACCAATACGCCGTCCTCGCGGTAAAGCGCGCCGCGATTGAAGCCGCGCGCGCCCGACGCTGAGGGGCTGTCCTGCACGTAGAGGTGCCAGCGGGAAAAATTGGTCGGCCGGTGAAACCACAGAATGTGATCGAGGCTGGCCGTCTGCACGCCGGAGAGCCAGGTGACGCCGTGCGGGCGCATCGCGGTGCCGAGCAGGGAATAGTCCGAGGCGTAGGCGAGCATCTGCTGGTTCAGCGCAACATCATCGCCAAGATCGGCGCGCGCGCGCACCCACACCATCTGCGTGGACGAGGCGGGCTTTGGATTGCGCAAATCCACCGGGTCGATCGGGCGCATTTCAATCGGCCGCTCGCGCACGGTTTTCAGGCGCTCGGGATCGTTTTTGAAAGCCTCGCGCCAGTGTTCCACATCGTCCTGCAGCGTATCGGGCCCCGGCGCTTCGGGCATCGCTTCCTGGTGGTCGAAGCCGCCTTCATCGACCTGGAACGAGCAGGCCATGTTGAAAATCTGCTCGCCCTTCTGGATGGCGATCACGCGGCGTGTGGCGAAGCTTTTGCCATCGCGTGAGCGCTCCACCTGATAGAGCACGGGCGCGGCGGGATCGCCGGGACGGATGAAATAGCTTTGCAGCGAATGGCAGATGCGGCCTTCGACCGTGCGGTACGCCGCGCTGAGCGCCTGGGCCACCACTTGGCCGCCAAAGATGCGGAAGCGCTCCTCTTTCGGGCTGAAGCCCCGAAACAGGTTCACCTCGATCGGTTCAAGATCGAGAATTGCAGTGAGTTCGTCCATCACGGCCATGCGCTTCGCTTATGGCCTTCGCGGGCGCGGCACAAGCTGGCGGAGCGTCAACGCGCCAGGCGGTTCTGGCCGTCGCACCAGGGTTCGCGGCGGCCGCGCCAGGGGCGGGCGAGCCCTTCGGCGATCAGGGCTTCGCCTAGATCGCGCCCGTCGATCAGCACATAGGCGACTTGGCGCCCATAGCGATCGGTGCGGCCGATCGCGTGGGTCTCGATCCGCGCGGCGGCGTCGATCAGCGCGCGGGCGCGCTGTGTGGCGCGCTGGGCGAGGCGCCGCTCGGCTGCGCAGCGCGCGCCCTGGCCCATTTCAGGGGTATCGATATTGGCCAACCGGTAGCGCTGGCCATCGGCTTCGATTGTGTCGCCGTCAATGGCGTAGGCGCGGCGCACTTCGTCGGCGGCGGCGGGGGCGGGCGCAAAGCCCTGCTCGGGCGAGAACACCGCCACGGCCGCGATCAGCGCGAGCGCGATTAGGGCCTGTGCGGCGTGCAAACGAAGGCGAGGCGAACGCATCGGCGTGCAGATGCCGGCGCCGCGCTTAGAGAAGCGTAAATATCCAGCGCCTTCGCGCGAATTTATTTGCGGCTTGGCAAGACAGCTTAAGCGCTGCGGGCCAGCTCTTCGTCTTCGTCGCTATAGCGCTTTTCGATCAGGGAGATGGTGTCGGCCATCTGCTCCAGCGCGCGCACGCTCGAGCGCTCCACACCCAGGATGCGTTCTTCGATGCGCCGGCGCAGGTCTTCGAACTCGGCGCCCACGTCGCGCTGCTCAAGCTCGGTGAGGCGCGTCTCGATGGCGTGGGCGATCAGCACTTCATCGCCGGAGAGGGCGGCCACCCCGCCTTGCTCCAGCGCGGAGAGGCGGCGCTCGTTTTCCTCGATAAAGGCGGCGATGTTTTCGCGCAGGCCATCGAGCGCATCGGCCTGGCGGCGCTCCAGGGCGGCCATGCGGTCGGCGATGTCGAGCACGATTTCAGCGGTTTCGCCATCATCGCCGGCGCCGGCGATTTCCAGGCGCACGTCGGCGACGGCGAGTTCAAGCTTGTGCAGGCGCTCGTCGGCCTGGGCGGCGGCGTCGGCATTCTGGGCGCTGACGCGGCTCAGCATGCGGGCCACGCCATGGGTGCGGTCTGCGCTGTCGCTGATCAGGCTGTTTTGCGATTCCACGCGCAGGCGCAGCTCGGCCAATTGGGCCAGCGCGTCGTTCTCGCGCACCTGCTTGGCGATGGTTTCAACTTCGCCGCTGAGCGATGCGATCGCCTGGGCGGCGCTGGTGTCGGCGGCGTGCAACTCCAGCGTGCCAAGGCGTGCGCCGACATCATCGGCCAGTGCGGCGAGCTTGTGTTCGGTTTGATTTTCGCCGGCGCGCATTTCCAGCTGCTGCACCCGCGCGCGCATCTCGGCATGTGCGCGGTCCTGGGAATCGAGCGCCTTGTCCATCACCGAAACACGCGCGGAAAGGGCGGTGTGCTCTTCCTGCGTTCGCTCCAGCCGTGCGCCGAGTTCGGCGGTTTTTTGCGCCTGGGCGGAATCGCCGGCGGCGATGTCGCCCGCCAGCTTTTGCAGCGCGGCGAACGCGCAGGCTTCGACCCGGTCGATGTTCGCGGCCGCCTGCTGATCGTCATGGGCGGCGGCTTCGGTCACGTGATCAAGCCGCGCGATCAGCGCCTCGATGCGCGCGCGCGTATCGGATTCCAGCGCGGAATGGCGTGCTTCGAACACGGTCTCGGCGTCGGAGAGCGCGGCGTGCGCTTCCTCGCGCAGCGCGCCCATATCGGCGATCGCGTTGTTGAGCGCGAAGTCGATGGTCTTGAGCCGCTGGGCGGCTTCATCGTGGCGCGCATTCTGCTCGGCGTGGGCGGCGCGCGCGTCGGCGCTGGCGCGGCCGATCTCGGCGCCCAAGGCGGCTTCCGATTGGCGCAGCGTTTCGCTGAGATCCTCAAACGCCGATTGGGCCGCGTCTTCGGAATTATTGAGGCGGGCGTTCAGCTGCTCGCCCATGCGGTGGGCGGTGCGCTGGTTTTCCAGCACGCGGTCGGCCAGGGCGTCGATCCGTTCGGCGGCGTCGGCGAAGGCGCCGTGCACCACGGCGCGGGTCTCGCTGGCCTGATCGCTGAGCGCCTGTTCCATGGCCTCGCGGGAGAGGCGCAGCGCTTCGATGGCGCGCTGGGCGGCGGCGTCGGCATGGGCGGCGGCGTCTTC
>DAOMPU010000112.1:5912-7703 GCA_035444925.1 Terricaulis sp.
AGCCGGGACGCGACGGAGGCATGATGTCTGAGGATCTCTTTCGCAGCTATGCGCGCTCCTTCGAACAGAAGCGCGAAGCGGAAATGTCGGTGCAGGACTTCCTGAGTCTCTGCCGCGACGATCCGATGGCGTATGCGAGCGCGCACGAGCGGCTCCTGGCCGCGATCGGCGAGCCGAAAATGGTGGATACGTCGAAGGATGCGCGGCTCGGCCGCGTGTTCATGAATCGCACCATGCGCTTCTATCCCGCGTTCGCCGAATTCTACGGCATGGAAGAAACCATCGAGCGGATCGTGGCCTTCTTCCGCCATGCCGCGCAGGGTTTGGAGGAGCGCAAGCAGATCATCTATCTGCTCGGCCCCGTGGGCGGGGGCAAATCCTCGCTGGCCGAGCGCCTGAAGGCGCTGATGGAAGATCAGCCGATCTATGTGCTGAAGGCCGGCGATGAGATGAGCCCGGTGTTCGAGCATCCGCTCGGCCTGTTCGATCCAGAAGTGTGGGGCGCGCGTCTTGAGGAAGATTACGGCATCCCGCAGCGGCGCCTGACGGGGCTGATGAGCCCCTGGTGCGTCAAGCGCCTGGATGAATTTGGCGGCGACATCACAAAATTCCGCGTCGCGAAGATCAATCCTTCGCGCCTCCGGCAGATCGCCATCGCCAAGACAGAGCCGGGCGATGACAACAACCAGGATGTCTCCTCGCTGGTCGGCAAGGTGGATATCCGCAAGCTGGAAATGCACGCGCAGAACGATCCGGACGCATATTCGTATTCGGGCGGCCTCAACCGCGCCAACCAGGGCATTCTCGAATTCGTCGAAATGTTCAAAGCGCCGATCAAGATGCTGCATCCGCTGCTGACGGCGACGCAGGAAGGCAATTACGTGGGCACCGAGAATATCGGCGCCATCCCGTACACCGGCATCATCATGGCGCACTCCAACGAGGCGGAGTGGCAGACGTTCAAAAACAACAAGAACAACGAAGCCTTCATCGACCGGATCTTCGTCATCAAAGTCCCGTATTGCCTGCGCGTGCAGGAAGAGCAGAAGATTTACGACAAGCTGATCCGCGGCTCCGAGCTGGCCGAGGCGCCGTGTGCGCCGGGCACGCTGGAAATGCTGGCGCGCTTCTCGGTGCTGTCGCGCCTGAAGGAGCACGAAAACTCCAACGCCTTCGCCAAGATGCGCGTCTATAACGGCGAGAGCCTCAAGGAAGTCGATCCCAAGGCGCGCACGCTGCAGGAATACAAGGATGCGGCGGGCGTGGATGAGGGCATGGAAGGCATTTCCACGCGCTTTGCGTTCAAGGTGCTGGCCGCGACCTATAATCACGACACCACGGAAGTGGCCGCCGATCCGGTGCACCTGATGTACGTGCTGGAGCAGCAAATCCGGCGCGAGCAATTCCCGCAGGAGCAGGAAGGCAAGCTGCTTGAATTCATCAAGGGCGAGCTGGCCCCGCGCTACGCGGAATTCATCGGCAACGAGATCCAGAAGGCGTACCTCGAAAGCTATCACGATTACGGGCAGAACCTGTTCGATCGCTACGTCGATTACGCCGACGCCTGGATCGAGGACATCGATTTCAAGGATCACGACACCGGCCAGCTCCTGAATCGCGATTTGCTCAATCAAGAGCTCTCGAAGATCGAAAAGCCGGCGGGCATCGCCAACCCGAAGGATTTCCGCAACGAGGTGGTGAAGTTCACGCTGCGCGCGCGCGCGAGCCATGGCGGCAAGAACCCGTCCTGGACCTCGTACGAAAAAATCCGCGAAGTGATCGAGCGGCGCA
>DAOMPU010000113.1:0-7700 GCA_035444925.1 Terricaulis sp.
GCGCCTTGTGCTTCTTGACAATGCCGATGAGCCGCCAGGCGTTGGCGAGCAGCTCGATCGGATTCTTGGAATTGGCCGGCAGCTTGATCAGTTTGCCGCCGGCCGCCTCGAGGTCCGGCTCGAGGCGGCCGCCGGCGCTAGCGACCAAAGCGAGCCCCCCGGCGCGGCTGATCGCCTGCGCTATTTCAAGCGTGGTCCGCTCGACCCCGCCAGCATTAAGCTCAGGGGTGACTTGCAGAACTGAAAGGTTGTGACCTTCTTGCAATGCTTCTCTGCCGCCCGGACACGAGGGATTCCGGCTAACGTGATGTTTAGTAAGCGCTTTGCTTAAAAAAGCGCTGATGGAGCGGTCCGGCGTGCAAAACGGGGGCCGCGCGGAGAGGGAGCTAGCGCATGGCCGAGGGCCAAATCGAGGCGGTGCTGCACCAGGGGGTTGAGCTTGCTGTGCTGCGCCAGGGTGGCGTGCAGCCGACGTTCGTTTGGCTGGGCGGATTTCGCTCCGACATGGCGGGGACGAAGGCTGAGGCGCTGGCCGAGTGGGCCGCGGCGCGTGGGCAAGCCTTTGTTCGGTTTGATTATTCCGGGCATGGGCGCTCGGGCGGGCGGTTCGAGGACGGCACGCTTTCGCGCTGGCTCGGCGATACGCTGGCGGTGTTGGATACGATCCCGGGGCCGCTGGCGCTGGTGGGCTCGTCCATGGGCGGGTGGATCGCGCTGCTGGCGGCGCGGGCGCTGCCGGCGCGCGTGAAGGCGCTGCTGCTGATCGCGCCGGCGGCGGATTTCACCGAGCGGCTGATGTGGCCCGCCCTTTCGGCGGACGAACAGCGGCGGCTGATGGAGGAAGGCCGGCTTGAGCAAGCCTCGCAATATTCGGCCGATCCGAACGTGCTGACCCGCGCCTTGATCGAGGACGGCAGGAAGCATTTGCTGATGACGGCGCCGATCGTGTTCGATGGGCCAGTCACCATCCTGCAAGGCGGGGCCGATCCGGACGTGCCCCAGGCGCATGTGGAGGCGCTGGCCGCTTTGATCCGCGCGCGGGCGCTCGACATGCGGGTGATCCCGGACGGCGACCATCGCCTCTCGCGCCCGCAGGATATTGCCGCGCTGTTAGACGCCGCCGAGGCGCTCGCGCGCTGAGCGAAGAGCTTGGCGCCGGGGCGCTGTTCGGGCAGGCATCTGAGCAAGACGGGGAGAGACCACACGCATGAGCATGATCGCCGCCCTCCTGACGCCCTTCGCACTGCTGCAAGGCGCGGCCACGGTGGAAGCCAATCGGTTCGAGCAATGCCTGACTCAAGTCGAGGCCGGGGCCGAACGCGCTTACGAAGAAGCGATGGCGTGGGCCGCCGAAGGGCAATCGATCAACGCGTTCCGCTGCGCGGCGCTCGCGCTCATTCGCATGGAGCGCTACCACGAGGGCGCGCGGCGGCTGGAATCGCTGGCGCGCTCGATCAGCACGCAAAACACGGGGCTTCAGGCCGATCTCTTCTCGCAGGCGGGCAACGCCTGGCTGCTGGCGCGCGAGCCGGGCAACGCGCGCAGCGCGTTTACGCAGGCGATCGCGCTGATGCAGAGCGACCCGCCGCAACTGCCCGACCTGCTGATCGACCGCGCGCGCGCCTATGCGATGGAAGAAGATTGGCGCCGTTCGGAGGAAGACCTTTCCCGTTCTCTCGATATTCGCGCCGACGATGCGATGGCGCTGCGCTTGCGTGCTTCGGCGCGGATGCATCAACGCTCGTTTTCGCTGGCGGAAGCCGATGCGCTAGCCGCGACGCAGATCGAGCCGGAGAACGTCGATAATTTTCTCGTGCTCGGCCACGTGCGCGAAAGCATCCGCACCGGCGCGCCGGTGGAGGAGCAATAATTACGGCGCGGGCGGGGGCTCGGGCGGCGCGGTGATGATGGCGCGCAGATCGTATTCGGCGCCGCGCACATTATCGACCTTCCAGCGATCCTCTTCCCAGACGAGATCGTAGATCACTTCTTCGCGCTGGCCGGCATTGGTGAAGCTGGCGCGCACGACGGCGTGGCTGGCCTCCACCACGGAATCCGCGCGCACGGCGATTTCGCCCAGCTGCCAATCTTGCGCGTTGATCAGCGGATCGAAATCGAGGATCGGCTCGCCCATCTCCATCGAGCGCGTTTGCATCTCCGCGAGCTCGCCGCGCAAACGCGCGGACCAGGGCGCGGCCTCGATCAGCGAGGCGGGGCGGCCATCTGGCTCAAGGTAAGGCTCGTAGATGGTGCGCACGACAGCGGCGGGATCGGTGATGGCGCGCGGGGCTTCGACGTCTTGCGCTGCGGGCGGCGCATCTTCCGCTTCGCGCGGGCCGCACGCGCCCACGGCGAGAACCAACACCAAACCCAGCAAAATCTCGCGCATGCCCTGCCCCCGGAATCGCTTGCGAGCATGACCTAACACCATTCCTCCCCGTCAGGGGAGGGATTAGCCGCGCACCCAGCGCACGGCGGGATCGTTGAAATCCACGGTGTCGGCCAACTCGTACACGTTGCGATAGCCATAACCGTAGAGGTTGATGAAGGTCTGGATGTTGAGCGCGAGTTCTACGCGCTTGAGCATCACCGGCTGGGCGTTGTTGGAAAAATTGTTGTTGCAATAGATCAGGATGCGCACGTTCGGATCGTTCAGCGCGGCGGCGAGGCTGGCGTCGGTGAAATCGGTGAACGGCAGGTTGCGCGCGCCGTCGATATGGCCGGCGCGGAAGGCGTCGGCCGAGCGTGCGTCCAGCACAATCGTGTTCGGCTCGCGCGCCATGCGCTGAAAGTCCGCGAAGCTGACGAGGCGCCCGGCGCGATAGGCCTCCACCTCCTGCGCCAAACTACGGAAGCCGGAATAATTGATCTGCGCGTTTTCAGTTTTGGCGGCGTTCTGCGCGAAGGCGGCGCCGGCGCCGATAAGGCCCACGCAAATTGCAGCGATCAGGAAACGCATGCGCACTCCTCCCGCGCTGATGAAACGCTGAGGTTGCGGCGCTATTGCGGCGCGTAGGTGGCGATTAGCGCCTGGATTTGCGGGCTGAGGAAATAATAGAGCCCCCCGGCCAGGAAGCCGAGCGGCATGCCCATCAGCGCGCCAATGAAGGCATTGCCGAGCCGTTCGCTCCAATCAATGCCGCGCCCGCCGAGGCGAAGCAGAAAGCCGAGCACGCCGCCGATCAGGCCGCCGGCGCCGCCATAATTGAAGCCAAGGATGCTGAGCACGATCATGCCGACGAACGCGCCGACGATCAGGATCATTCGCAATCCGCCCAAGGGCCTACCTTCCGTATTTGTCCCCGCCCGACGCGCGGGCGGTCTTCCATGGCGCATGCGCCCCTCGCCGCGCAAGCGGCCAACGCGCGACGCGCACGATATTTACACGCTAAAGCGTCGGACCTTATGCGCCCCAAGTTTCGGATCATCCGCCCTTGTCGCATTTAAGGTCTCAAAGACGCTTTAGATTCAAGATTTTCTAAAGCAACTTTTGGACTTTAAATTCGCTCGGCGTCCGCCATCAAACTGAGGCGAATTTAAAGTCCGTTGCTTTAGGGCGGCAGAGTTTCCGCAGCGACGGCGCGGCGCGCCAGCGCGTCACGCTGCGCGGCGGCGCCGATCAGGCCCAATTCCTGCGGCGTCAGCACCAGCAATTGCCCCGAAGCAGCGAGCGCCTCGGCGATGTTCTGGCGGGTTTGCATGTCAAACAGCGTCATCAACGCGGCGAGCGCGGCGGGATCGCGGTCCTTGAACACGTCCATCAATTGATCGATCTGTTGGGGGCGCATGCTGAGCACGCCTTGCGCGCGGCTCATGGCGCGGAAGGCGGCGTGCTGCTGGGGCGTCGCATCCGCGGGCAGCGCCGCTAGCGCGGCGCCGGCGGACGTTTCGGCGAATTCATCGCGCTGCGAGAACGTGAAGTTCGCCGTATGCCAGCGCACGCCGAGCGCCATGCCGAGCTCGCCCGCTTCATCGCCCTCGGTTTCGTGGCGGCGCAATTGCTCGATCGCGCCGCGCTCGACCTCATGCAGGGCCGCGCGCAATTCTTCATCCGCCCGCTTGCCGATTTCCGAGCGGAAGGCGCTTTGAATGCGGGTTTCGAGTGCAAGGCTGAATTCCTGAATCTCGTAAGCATGGCGCATGAGATCGCGGTTCAGGCTGAATTGCACCCGCGTATCGACGCTCACCTTGTGGCCATCGGCGGTGACGGCCTCGAACGGCAGCGGCGCGCAATAGTGCGGGCGCAGATTGATCGCGCCGGTGCGCGCATCCATCAGCTTGACCAGCCGGCGCGCGCCGGTGGCGGGGTCGATCGCGACAAACTCAAGCTGCGGCGCGGACGGGCCTTTGACGATGCTTTCCTCGAAATCCCACATGATGCCGCGGCCCTTGAGCGCGCGCTTAAAGCCGCGCTCGTCCTGCGTCATGAAGGTGCGGTCGGCGCGGGCCTCGTAGAAGCGCGCCCAGCCATAGGCGATGAGCGCAACAAGCAGAACGGCGCCGAAGGCGATCGCGGCGAGTGTGATGGGCTCGGACATGCGCTTTCCCCTGTTCGGAGCGCACTATAGGCGATAGCGGCAAGATGTGCAGCCAACGCGCCAAAAATGCGAAGCGCGCCTCTTGCGCAGGCTATCGTGCGCGATTGGCCTGCAGCACGCAGGCGGCGGCGCCTTCGTTTTGCACCACGCGCGCGCGCTGGACGATGGTGGCGGCGCGCCGGCGCACGTAAGGCCCCGGATTATCCGCGCGCCAGCGGTTTGGGCTGGGCAGCACGGCGGCCAGGCGCGCGGCCTGCAGCGGCGAAAGATCGGCGGCCGAGACGCCAAAGCGCGCGCGCGCGGCGGCCTCGATGCCGAAGTTTCCATCACCCCATTCGGCGATGTTGAGATAATGCTCCATGATCCGCCGCTTGGGATACATGAACTCGATCAGCGCGGTGAAATAGACTTCAAAGCCTTTGCGCAGCCAGGAGCTGTCGGGCCAAAGGAAAAGATTCTTCGCCACTTGCTGGCTGATGGTGGAGGCGCCGCGGCGCGCGCGGCCCTGGGCGTTGGATTCCATCGCATCCTGAATGGCCTCCACATCGAAGCCGTCATGGGCGCAGAATTTCGCGTCCTCCGCGGCGATCACCGCGCGGATCACGTGCGGCGACACGCGATTGATCGCCACCGGGTAGCGGCTGATGGTTTGGCCTTCGGCCGCGCGCTGCATCATCAACACGTTGGAGGGCGGGTCGATAAAGAGATACGCGCCGACCCACGTCACCGGCAGCAGCACGAAAGCGACGAACAGCACGGTGAGCGTGGTGAGGAAAAGCCCGTAGCGCTTGCGCCGCTTGATGCGGTTGAGATCGAGATCGATATTATGGCGCGCATCGCGCATGCGCTGGCGATCGCCGGGGCGCGGCGATGGCGGCATCGGGATATCCGGCTCGCCGAACGTGTCGCGCGCGAACAGCTCGGGCGGCGGCGGAACAGGCGGCGGGGCCTTCGGCGCGCCGTCAGCGTTTTCCGGTTCGTCGGCGCTCATTTATCCCCACTCCTCCGCGACGGCGACGTCCTGCTCGCGCGGCGCGTGGGCGGATTTGAGGCGTGTTCAGGCTATCGCGTCAAGCGGTCAGAGGCGCACGTTGTTCTGCAGTGGGGTGTTCAGCAGGCTCGCCTGAAGCTCGCGCCCCGCCGCGCCCTCCACCACATGCAGACGCCCGGCCAAATTGCCCGTCTCCACCGAAGGAATGGCGCCGAGACTGGGATTGTCGCCGCCGTACATGTTGCCGAGCGAGATATTCACCGACGCTGAGTCGCCAGGCGGAATGTGAATGTAGTCGCCCGAACTTGCCGCAAGGCAGGTGGCGACATCGCGCCGGCAATTCCCAAGCCCCGGATTGGCATTCAAACTTGCGCCCAAGCGCATCCCGTTATCGAGCAGAATGTTCAGATTGCGCTGGTAATCGACCAGGATCACCGACATCGGCTCCGCCCCCGCGTTGTGAAACGTGAGCGTCAGATTGGCGCGCAGGTGGACGCGGTTGGAGGTATCGCGCGTGTGCGCGAGCGTTGCTTGCTCCACGTGGATCGAGAAATTCCCGTTGCGGTAAACCCCCGGCTCGCGTGCGGGCGGCGCAGCGGGGCCGACGCTGACGGGCTGGGGCGCCTCTGCCGAGGAGAGCGGCGGCGCTTGCAGATCTGCGGGCGCATCCCCCTGCTTCACCTGCGGCGCATCACCCGCCGGCGCTTGGCCCTGGCCGCATGCCGACAAAACGAGCGCGGCGGCAACCGCCGTGGCAAATCTCAGCATTGCGCATCTCCCTGCATCATCAATTTCGCTTGCTGCTCAATATCGCGCGCGAAATCGCGGGCGATGGCGTCAACAGTTCCGGAATGGCTCAAATCGAGCGGGCATTGCAGGCCGCTTTCGCGCACGCGCAGCAGCACCGCCGCGCGCCCGCGATATTGGCCGGCCGCGTGATTGGTATAGACGCCATCGACCGTGGCGGCGATCTCAAGCGTTTGCGCACCAGAACTCATGGACGGCGCGCGCGCGCGCAGCGCCCGCTCCAAGGCCTCGCCGAGCGCATTGCCTTGCGGCGACGCCACCGCGATCGGCCGAATGATGGCGGCGTTGCGCGGTTGCGGCGTCTGAATGCCGGCGACGGAATCGATCGTGCGCCGCACCTCGTAAGCGACATCCTGGGCTGAGGCGCCGCCCTGCGCGGGCGCAGGCAGCAAGCCAAACGCAAACAGCGACATCGCGCCAAGCAACACGGCCGGCACGCCGCAAGCGACGAACGAAACCGAGCGATCCTTGCCGCGCCTGAACCAGGCGAGCCCGATCATCACACTGAGAAAGATGAGCGCGAGAAAAGCTGAAATAAGCCCGAGCAGCTCAAGCGGCAGGCGGCCTAGGCCGCCCAAAAAAGCGGTGGTTACAGCGCCCACGCAGAGCGCTGTTTGCCTGACGCTGGATTCGAAGCCCGGTGCCGACGCCACGTTCTCTCCCCCGCGGAAAGACTGCACCAGCATTACCGTACTGACAAGCGCCTAGGTTGAAACGTGAACTCTTGCTCAACCCCATTCGGCGCGGACGGCGGCGTCGGGCTCGATTTTGGCGTGCCGGGCGCGCAACGCGGCGAAGGCTGTTTCGTCAAGCAGGCGAGTAAGCGCCCATACCGCCATGGCGCGAACCAGGGGGGAATTGTCCCGCAGCAGCGCCTCCGCCGCGGGCGCGAGCGCGGGATCGGCGCTGTTGCCGATGGCGATCAGCACGTTGCGCACGAAGCGATCGCGCCCGGTGCGCTTGACCGGCGTGCCGGCGAAACGGGCGCGGAATTGCGCATCGTCCAGCGCGGCGAGCTGCGCCAGCGGCGCAAGGCGCAGCTCTTCGCGCAGAGCGATGCGGGCTTCGCGCGCGGTTTGCGCGAACTTGTTCCAGGGGCACACGGCCAGGCAATCGTCGCAGCCGAAAATGCGGTTGCCCATGGGCGCGCGAAACTCCGGCGCGATGTGGCCTTTGTGTTCGATCGAAAGATAGGCGAGGCAGCGGCGCGCATCGAGCTGGTACGGCGCGGGGAACGCGGCGGTGGGGCACGCATCGAGGCACGCGCGGCACGAGCCGCAATGATCGGCTTCCGCCGCATCGGGCGCGATCTCCGCCGCGCTCAAGATCGCGCCGAGGAAAAGCCACGAGCCGTGCTCGCGCGA
>DAOMPU010000114.1:0-7685 GCA_035444925.1 Terricaulis sp.
TTCAAAAAGGGAACGGCCCCGCTTTGAGGCGGGGCCGTGGAACGAGCCGGGGGGCTGATGCTCGCTCGCTTTTCGGTGTTACGACTTCTCGTCGTTCTCGGGATCGACGGTTTCGCTCATCTCGTCCATGCCGCGCGCGGCGTCGGCGCGGATTTCATCGCCGGTGCGTTCAAGGAAGCGCCCCGTGCGTTCGCCGGCCGTCTCCACCGCATCGCCGGTGTTGGCGGCGAATTCGGAGGCCGCGCGGTCCACTTCGCGGCCGGCTTGCTCGGCGGTCCAATCATTCTCCACCCACGCATACGCGACGATGGCGACAACAGCCGTGGTGGCGATCAAAAGCGCGGTGCGCCCGCTCGACGCGACGGCGGGCCCATGCCCGCGCGTAAACGCGCCCGCGATCAGCGAAAGCACAAGCAGCGCAACGAAAATCCAGAACAGCAGCACCGCAAGCCCGCTAAACGCGCTCGCAATCCCGCCAAAACCAAACACCGCCGCAATCAAAGCCGCGACGAAAAATGCGAAAGCCCAGCCGAGCATGCTCAAATCTCCAGCTTTTATTCTCTGTTGCGGAGAAAACGCGGTCTTGCGGCGGAGGTTCCTTGTCGCGCACGCGCCGCGCCCGATATAGAAGCGGCCGATCAATCCGGGGGACGAAGCAGAATGCGGCGGTTTGCAGCGCTTGTGGCCATTGTGTGCGTGTCCGCGTGCGCCAGCGGGGCGCGCTCGGATTTTGGTTTGAGCCTGCGCGAGCACGCCGTGCCGGTCGGCTTCCCCGACGTGCGCTTCGCCTTGGAAGACGCGCGCGCCGCTGAGGTTTTGCAAGAAGGCCTCGCCGGCGGCGTGCCGCATGGGCCCGACGGGCATTTCGACCTCATCGCGCTCTCAGGCGGGGGCGCCAACGGCGCGTTCAGCGCCGGCATCATCACCGCCTGGACCGAGCGCGGCGATCGCCCCGATTTCGAAGTCGTCACCGGCGTCTCCACCGGCGCGCTGGCCGCGCCGTTCGTCTTCCTCGGCCCCGCCTACGATGACCGCCTGCGCGAAGCTTACACCGGCGGCTACGCCGCGAACCTGTTGCAAGGGCGCGGCTTCGGCGCGCTGTTTGGCTCCGGCGTATTCCACGCCGAGCCGCTGCGCGCTTTGATCGAACGCTTCGTCGATGCGCCGCTGCTGGAAGCGATCGCCGAGGAGCACCGCCGCGGCCGCATCCTCCTGGTGGCCACCACCAATCTCGATCAAGAGCGCGGCATGCTTTGGAACATGGGGGAGATCGCCGCCCACGGCGGGCCCGAAGCGCTGCAGCTGTTCCGCGACGTGCTGCAGGCTTCCGCCTCCATCCCGGGCGCGTTCCCGCCGGTGATGCTGCAAGCCCAAGTCCGCAACGAAGCCGGCGAGCTGACAGGCGAGCCGTTCGATGAAATGCATGTCGATGGCGGGGTGCTCAATCCGTTCGTGGCGCTGCCGCAAATGCTGTGGACCTGGCGCGATCGCGGGCAGGTGCTGGAAGGCGGGCGGATTTGGGTTGTGGTGAACGGCAAGGCCGCCCCCGTCGCCGTGCTGCTGCGCGACGCCGCGCCCGACGTGCTGGGCCGCGCGCTGGATGCTTCGCTCAAAGCCAATCTGCGCGCCAACATCACCGCCAATAG
Organism: Terricaulis sp.; assembly: GCA_035444925.1. Lineage (GTDB taxonomy): Bacteria > Pseudomonadota > Alphaproteobacteria > Caulobacterales > Aquidulcibacteraceae > Vitreimonas. The sequence goes on from DAOMPU010000114.1 coordinate 1,647, forward strand.
GCTGTTTGCCGCGCGCAACGGCATGTCGTTCGAGGTCGCGGCGATCCCGCCGGATTTTCCGGGCGGCGACAGTTTGGATTTCACGCCGGCCGCGATGCTGGCGACGTACGAGCTGGGCTTACGCCTCATGCGGGAAGGCAACGCCTGGAGCCGGGGCTGGGAAGACCCCGCGCAAACGCCGGAAGACCTCGCCGCCCGCGCCGAAGAAGCGCGCGAAGGTGAGCGGCGCCGTTAGATCGGCATGCGCAGGATTTCCTGGTAGGCGCTGATCACCTGATCGCGCACCGCGATCACGGTCTGCAGCTGCGTCTCCGCCGCTGCGATCGCGGTCACGACATCGACGATGTCGCCGCGCCCGCCGGCCACGTGCATCGCTTGCGTTTCGGCCGCGCCCACGTTCGCGCCGGCTTGGCGCACGGCGTCCTGCACCAGCGCGCCGAAATCCATGGCTTCACCGCCCTCGGCGGGTTTGGCTGCTTGCGCCGCCGCCTGATAGGCGCGTGCGGCCGAGACTGGATCAATCGCCATCTAATTATCTCCGCAGCAGATCGAGCGCGCGCGTGGTCATCGAGCGGGCGGCTTCGATCATGTTCAAATTGGCTTCGTAGGCGCGCGTCGCGTCGCGCAAATCCATCATCTCGACCAGCGTATCGACGTTGGGCAGCTGCACGTAGCCGCTTGCGTCGGCGGCCGGATGGCTCGGGTTATATTCCTGGCGGAACGCCGTCATGTCGTACGCCGCCCCGCGCACGCGCACGCCTTGCGCGCCGGAGGCTAGCGTCGTCGTTTCCATCAGCGGAATGCGGCGGCGGAACGGGTCTTCGTTCGGGTTGGTCCCGGTCGAGCTGGCGTTGGCCACGTTTTCGGCGGCAAGCCGCATGCGCGTGGTTTGCGCGCGCATGCCGGAAGCGGCGGCGGAAATAGCGGCTTGGATGTCTGTCATGATCTATCGTCCTGGCGCGCGCGCGGCCATGCGCACGAGTTCAAGGCCTTTTTGGTAGAGCGCGATGCCGGTCTCGAATTGCATGCGCGTCTCGGCGGCGCGGGCCATCTGGTCTTCCAGCACGACCGCGTTGCCGTCGATCGTGGTCTCGCTGTCGTCGCGCGTGACGACCTTGGCTTGGCCTGTGCCGCCGTTCGGGCTCATGTGGCCGGGATTGGTGCGCGCCATGCTCAATCCTACACCTTCCGAACCGGCGTAGGATTGGAGCATGCGTTCGAAGCCGCTCGTATCCAGATCGCGCGGCCGGTACCCCGGGGTCGAAGCGTTGGCGATGTTTTCCGCGATCAGCCGCTGGCGCTCGCTCAATTGGTCGAGCCGCTGGCGCAGCATGCCGAAGAAGGGGGTGTTGGCGAGGTCCATGGCCGCGACTCAAGGGCTGCAAACTTTGCCTAGTCGATCAGCGCATGGTTAAGCGGCTCTTAACTCGCGCGCGAAATGTTAACCCCTCATTTACCAAACCCGCCCAGCGAAAGAGCCAAGGCCTCCAGAACGGAGTTGGGTCGTGGATTGGATCGATTGGGCGCGCGCGCTGTTTGCGCTCATCGCCACTTTGGCGCTGATCGTGGGCGCGGCGTACGTGGCGCGGCGCGTGGGCATGATGCAGGGCGGGGCGCAGGGCCCGCGCCGGCTCAAGGTCAGCGAAAGCCTGATGCTCGATCCGCGCCGCCGGCTCGTCATCGTGCGCTGCGACGCGCGCGAGCACGTGCTGCTGCTGGGGCCGGCCGGAGATGTGGTGGTGAGCGAGATGGCGGCGAAAGAGCCGAACCCGGAGAGCGCGACGTGAGCAAAGCGATCTCCCTGGCGGCGGCGTCCTGCGTTTGCGCCATCGCCGCGCTGTTTGCGTTTGCGCCCGAAGCTTTTGCCCAAGCGGCGGAGCCGACGCTCAACGTCAATCTCGGCACCGGGGAGGGGCTGACGGCGCGCGTGCTGCAACTGGTCGCGCTGATCACGGTGCTGACGCTGGCGCCTTCGATCCTGATCATGACGACCAGTTTCGTGCGCATCGTCGTGGTGCTTTCGCTGTTGCGCACCGCGCTGGGGCTTCAGCAGAGCCCGCCCAACGTGGTGATCGTGTCGCTCTCGCTGTTTCTCACCGCGTTCGTGATGCAGCCGGTGTGGAGCGCCGCTTATGAGGCCGGCATCGGCCCGGTGATGCGCGAGGAAATGCAGCTGGACGAGGCTTTCCCGCGCGTGGTGGAGCCGCTCAAGGCGTTCATGGTCAGCCAAACGCGCGAGGCCGATCTTGCGCTCTTCATTGACATGGCGCGCCTGGAAACCCCGCCCGCCAGCGCGGAGGAAACGCCGCTGCGCATCCTCGCGCCCGCCTTCATGGTCAGCGAACTCAGGCGTGCATTTGAGATCGGCTTCATGCTGTTCGTGCCGTTCATCATCATCGACCTTGTGGTCGCCTCATTGCTGATGGCCATGGGCATGATGATGATGCCGCCGGTGACGATCAGCTTGCCGTTCAAGCTGATCTTCTTCGTGCTGGTGGATGGCTGGCGCCTGGTGGCCGGCAGCTTGATCGAAAGCTTCAACAGCGGCGCGCCGCCGGGGGGATAGCGAAATCTATCCTACACCCGCGCCGCCGCGCTAATATTCCTGCTCAGCGCTTGATGCCCAGATCGGCCATCAGCTGCGCTTTGAAATCATCGTCGCGGGGAGAGAAGAGGCGTCCCAGCCAGCCGAACATCGCCTTCAACATCGCGCTTCACCCTATTGAGCCCCCGCCTCTTGCGAACGGGCGGCTCAGACACATCCATCAAGCCCTGTGCCAAGTGTGGGGATGCTCTCACAGAAAGCATCCCCAGTTTGGGTGATGAACGCGGTTGTGGCGCGAAGAACCTTGGGTTGTTGCGTGGGCGACACGCTTTAAGCGGACGCGCTCCATTCGCGCACCAATTCGCCCAGCACATCGAGCGGCACCGCGCCATTGGCCAGCACCGCGTCGTGGAAGCCCGAGATCGAGAAGCGATCGCCCATGCTGGCTTGCGCCTCGCTGCGCAGACGCAGGATTTCACGCTGGCCGATCATGTAGGCGGTGGCCTGGCCGGGATTGACGATGTAGCGCCCGGTGTCGCGATCCGCCTCGCGCGGGTTGGATGGCTGGTTGGCCAGGATGTAGTCGATCGTCTGCTGGCGGGTCCAACGCTTGTAGTGGAGCCCGGTATCGACCACCAGGCGGATGGCGCGGCGCAGCTCCAGCACCAGGCGCCCGAACTCCGAATAGGGATCCTGATAGCCGCCCATCTCCTTGGCGAGATACTCAGTGTAGAGGCCCCAGCCTTCGGTGTAGGCGGTGTAGAAGGTGAGGAAGCGGCGGAAGCGCGGCACGCCCTCAAGCTCTTGGGCGATCGAGAGCTGCATGTGGTGGCCCGGAATGCCCTCGTGATAGGCCAGCGCCTCGAGCTGGTAGAGCGGGATGGCGCGCACGTCGAACGTGTTGACGTAATAGACGCCGGGGCGCGAGCCATCGGGCGCGGGGCGCTGGTAGAAGGCAAGGCCCGCCTGGCGCTCGCGGAACGGCTCGACCGGGCGCACTTCCATCGCCGCGCGGGGCAGGCGGCCGAAATATTGCGGCAGCCGCGTGCGCATCGCGTCGATCATCTCGGTGGCGCGGCGCACATATTCGGCCCGGCCTTCGGCGCTGTCGGTGACGTAGAATTGATCGTCCTCGGTCATGAAGCGGAAGAAGCCGGTGAGATCGCCGCTGAAATTCAAGCGGCCCGCCAGCGCGCGCATTTCTTCGTGAATGCGCGCGACGTTCTCCAGGCCGATGTCGTGGATTTGCTGGGCGGTGAGATCGGTGGTGGTGAAGGTGCGCAGCCGCTCGGCGTAGAATTCTTCTCCATCCGGCAGTTTCCAGGCGCCGTCATCGGTGCTGGCGCGCGCCTGCTGGCTTTCCATCGCCGCGATCAAATGTTCGTACGCCGGCTTCACCGAATTGAGCATCGCGGCGCGGCCGGCCTCAAGCAGGCGATCCTTCTCGCTCTGATCGATCTGCAGCGCATTCACCTTGCCGGTGAAATTGCCCCAGATCGGGCTGTCGGCGCCGTCATTGAACGGCGCGCCGGTGATGACGGCGCGGCTGGTGGCGATGATGCCGTCATACGAAAAGCGCGGCGGATAAACGCCCATGGCGAAGCGTTGATCGGATTGCTCGACCAATTCGCGGATGCGCGGGCCCAATTCATTGATGCGCGAGACGTAGGCCTCCGCATCGCTAACATCGGTGACCGCGTGCTGGCCGATCAGGAAAGCGGGCGCGCCCGATTGGGCGCCGCTCATGTGATTGAAGATGTAGCCGTGGTTGCGCCAGCGCCAGCCCGCCTCCGCGCGCGTGATCCCGTGATCGTAGAGCCGATAGGAAAGCTGATCCTGCGGGCTGAGGCGCGCGGGATCGAAGCGGCGCTTCATCTCATCGCGCGAGGCGATGCGCGCATCGAGCTGACGGCGGGCGTTGGCCTCGCTGGGATCGTCCCATGCGCCATAGCCGCGCCGATCGCCCAGGCTGGTGGCCAGCTGCGGCGAGGACGCCACCACCTGCTCGAACGCCTCTTCAAAGAAGGCGTTGAGCGCGGCGCCCTGATCGGCGCCGGTATTTGATGCGGAAGCGCAACCAGCGAGCGCGGCGGCGGAAGCGGTAAGCAGCGCCTGACGGCGGGTGAGAGTCATGATCGGTCCCCCAAAAGGTGTTTCGCGGAGTTTAGGGAGGGGCGGGGGCGAATGGAAACCACTCATTAACGATAAACGCGCTCCTTGGGGCTGCGGTCGGCAGAATTTGCCGGGTTCGCGCGGGAGCGTGTGCGATGAACGGCGCGGAAGTCCTCGATCTGGGGCGCGATGCGATTTGGGTGACGGTGCTGGTGGCGGCCGGGCCGATGATTGTGGGGCTCGTTGTGGGCCTCGTGGTCTCGCTGCTGCAGACGCTGACGCAGATCCAAGAGCAGACTCTGGTGTTCGTGCCGAAGATTCTCTCGATCTTCTTCGCCATCCTGCTGTTCTTGCCGATCATGGGCGGGCTGCTCGGCGGCTTCACCACCAATATCTTTGAGCGGATCGCGGCGTTCTGACATGAGCCTGACGCTCTACGGCATCGAGCTTTGGCCCACGGCGCTGTTGTTCGCGCGCATCGGCGCGATGCTGATGCTGCTGCCCGCGTTTGGCGAGCCGGCGATCCCCGCGCGCATCCGCTTGGCGTTCGCGCTGGCGCTGGCGATCGCGCTGGCGCCGAGCTTGAGCGAGCGCGTGCCCGAAGCGGCGAGCACCGCGTTCGGCATGGCGGGGCAGGTGATCGGTGAAATCGTCATCGGCATCATGCTGGGCGGGGCGGCGCGCATCTTGGTGTCTGCGCTGGCGACGGCGGGGCAGATCATCGGCTTTGAGGTCGGCATCGCCTTCGCGCAAACGGCCGACCCGTCGCAGATTTCGCAAGGCCAACTCTTCTCGGTGTTTCTCGGGCTGCTCGGTGTGGCGCTGATCTTCGCCACCGGGCTCGACCATATGTTCTTGCGCGGGATTGTCGGCTCTTATGACGTGATCAGCCTCGGCGCGCCCGTGCCGATCGAGGATGGCGCGGCGATGGCGACTGAGGCGGTGGCCGCGTCGTTCCGCGTCGGCTTTCAGATCGCCATGCCGGTGATCGCGGCGGGGCTGATCTTCCGTGTGGGGCTGGGCGTTCTGGCGCGCCTGATTCCGCAGATTCAAGTGTTTTTCGTGGTGTTGCCGCTGCAGATCATGGGCGGGCTTGTCGTGTTCGCGCTTGGGCTCTCCACCGGCATGCTGCTCTGGCTCGATAGCCTGCAGCGCTACAGCGAATGGCTGGGGTGAGCCATGGCTGAGCAGAATGACGACGAAAAAACCGAAGAGCCGACCCCGCGCAAGATCGAGCAGGCGCGCGAGAAAGGCGACATCATCTACACCCCCGAAGTGGGGGCCGCGCTTTCGCTGCTGGTGCTGACGGCGTTCGCCGCCTTCATGGCGGGGCCGATCCTCGAAGACATGGCGCGCAGCTTCATCGGCTTCATCGCCATGCC
>DAOMPU010000115.1:0-7648 GCA_035444925.1 Terricaulis sp.
AATGGCGCGCGCGCGTGGCGGAGACAACCAGGCGAGCCATGCGAGTGGCGATCGAGGAAAAGCTGCGCGAAGCGCGGCTCCCGCCCGATCTCGATCTCCTGTTCGCGCCCGTAAAACGCCACGCGACGGACCTCATCATCGAGAAAGCCACGGAGCTGGGCGTGGCCCGCATCCGCCCCGTCATCACGCAGCGCACCATCGCTGAAACCGTGCGCCTCGATCGCCTCGCGTCCATCGCCCGCGAAGCGGCCGAGCAGACCGAGCGGTTCGACGCGCCGGAAATTTGTGAGCCGCTTTCGCTCGGCAAGGCGCTCGATGGCTGGGACAGCGCCCGCACGCTGATCTTCGCCGATGAAGCCGGCGATGCGCCTCCGCTGCTGGCGGCGTTGCAACCATTTCCCCCCTCCCCCCCGGGGGGGGGGGGGGGGGGGGGGGGGGGGGGTGGGGCGAACCTCGATGTTGCAAACCGAGGCGCCGCGCAAAATGATTCATTCTCGCGCATCACCCCGCCCCCCAGCCCCCTCCCCTCGCGGGGAGGGAGAGCGCTCGCGCTCCTCATCGGCCCGGAAGGCGGCTTTACGCCGGAGGAGCGGCGCATGCTGCGCGGCATGGCTTTCGTCACGCCCGTCTCGCTCGGCCCCCGCATCCTGCGCGCGGAAACCGCCGTGATCGCGGCGTTAACATTGATCCAGGCCCGCTGGGGCGATTGGAGCGCGGCGTAAGAGCTTGCGGGCGCGGCCCAGAACCGCCACATCCCGCCAAGCCTCGGAGGATCGCTTGGCCAAGACGAAAGAAAAGCCCGCGCCGGTGAGCGGCTTCGCGGACCTCGTGGCGCACCTGGAATCCGGCTCCAAGCCGGATCGCGCGGCCTGGCGCATCGGCACCGAGCACGAGAAGTTCGCCTTCTACAAAGATACGCTCGAGCCCGTGCCCTATGAGGGTGAGCGCGGCATCGGCGCGCTGCTCAATGGCCTGGCGGATAATTATGGCTGGTCGCGCGTGAGCGAAGGCGAAAACCTGATCGCGCTGGCGCAGGACGGCGCCTCGATCACGCTCGAGCCCGGCGGTCAGTTCGAGCTTTCCGGCGCCCCGCTCGAGCACCTGCATCAAACCTGCGCCGAAACCGGCTCGCATCTTTCGCAGCTACGCGATGTGGCGGGCAAGCTGGGCATCTCGTTTCTCGGCCTTGGCGTCTCCCCGCTCTGGAGCCTCGAAGCAACGCCGATCATGCCCAAGGGCCGCTACAAGATCATGCGCGATTACATGGCCAAGGTCGGCAGGCTTGGGCGCCAGATGATGTTTCGCTCCTGCACGGTGCAGACCAATCTTGATTTCGGCTCCGAAGCCGACATGGTGAAAAAATTTCGCGTGGGCCTCGCGCTGCAGCCGATCGCCACCGCTTTGTTCGCCAATTCGCCCTTCATGGAAGGGCGCCTCAACGGCTTCCTCTCCTATCGCGGCCACATCTGGACCGACACCGACCCAGACCGCACCGGCATGCTGCCCTGGGTGTTTGAGCCCGGCATGGGCTTTGAGCGCTACGCCGAATACGCGCTCGATGTGCCGATGTATTTTGTCTATCGCGACGGCAAATATCTCGATTGCAGCGGGCAAAGCTTCCGCGCCTTCATGGAAGGCAAGATGCCGGTGCTGCCGGGCGAACTGCCCACCAAGAAGGATTGGGAAGATCACCTCACCACGATTTTCCCCGAAGTGCGCTTGAAGACTTACCTCGAAATGCGCGGCGCAGATTCCGGGCCGTGGTCGCGCCTGTGCGCGTTGCCCGCATTCTGGGCGGGCATCTTCTATTGCGACGCCGCGCTCGAAGCGGCGTGGAGCCTGGTGAAAAACTGGAGCGCGGAAGATCGCGAAGCTTTGCGCCGCAGCGTGCCCGCGCTTGGCCTCAAGGCGCCTATCCGCGGCTCCAGCGCGCGCGAGATCGCGCAGGCTTCGCTGGCCATCGCGCGCCAAGGTTTGAAGTCGCGCGCCCGCACCGATCGCGCCGGCGAAGACGAAACCCATTTCCTGGCCGAACTCGACGATATCGCCGCCTCCGGCGTCACCCCCGCCGAGCGCCTGATCGAACGCTACAACACCGAATGGAAACGCGACGTGCGCCCGGTGTTCGAGGCGTGCGCGTATTGACGGATATGCATTACTGCGGTAATGTAATTGCGTGTCAGCGATTAAATCCAAGATCACCGCCCAAGGGCAGGTCTCTATCCCCGCCGGTATCCGCAAAAAGCTTGGCGTCGCCCCGGGTGGCGTCATCGAATGGGCGGAGGAAGACGGCAAGGTCGTCGTGCGTCGCCCCGGCGGGACCACGTGGAAAGATGTGCATAAAGCCGCGTTTCCCGACGGCCCGCCCAAGGGGCCGCCGGTGGACGTGAAAGAGGCGATCGCAAAGCGAATGCGCGAACGCTATGCGCGCGATTGACACCAATATCCTCGTGCGTCTCGTGGCGTGCGATGATGAGAAGCAAACAGAGGCTGCACTTGCGCTCGTCCATGGCGGCGCTTGGGTGTCGCACCTTGTTCTTGCGGAGGCGATCTGGGTTCTGGGAAGCGCCTATCGGTTGCCGCGTGGCGAACTCATCAACACGCTCGATAATCTGCTCAAGCACGAAACGCTGGAAATTCAGGAGCGCGAGGTCGTCGCGGCGGCGCTTGAGGTATTTCGCGCCGGGAAAAAGGTGGAATTCACCGATTGTCTGGTGCTCGAAATCGGCCGCAAGGCTGGCCGGCGGCCGTTGATGACATTCGACCGCGATCTCGCAAAGCTCGATGGTGTCGAGCGCGTCTAACGGAAGATCAGCGTTTCCGTCGCGCCCGCGACGGCCGCCGAAAGCGCGCGTGGAGACGCGCGGGCGGCATGGCCTAAGCATACCCAAATGCCGCGCCGCGGCGCAGGGGCGTGTTGTCGCGTTCGCCGCTCGGGCGAGGGGCAGGCGCCTCAAGCGGCGCCCATCGTTGCGCTGGCGCAAAAGCCGGGTGATGGTCGGGCCATGCAGGCTGTCCTTTCCCGCACGCTCTACACTTCGCGCCTCCGGATCGAGCCGGTGACGCCCGCGCTCGCGGCCGCCGCGCGCGCGGGGCAGGCGGCGTTCGCGGACGTGCTGGGCGCGCACGTGCCCGATGATTGGCGCCAGGCCAGCCTCGGCCTGGTGGCCCGATCCAACACCGGCGAGGCGCCGATGCGCGCGATCGCGATCCATCGCATTGATGGCGACGTCGTGGGCGATGTGCGCTTTGAGCCCAGCGTGCGCGCCGCGCGCGAATTTGAGCTGGGCTACGCCGTGGCGCGCGCGCGCCGCCGCCAAGGATACGCCGTGGAGGCCGCGGGCGCGGTGGTGGATTGGCTGTTCGCCGAGGGCGGCGCCGAGAGCATCATCGCCGGCTGCGACAAGCAAAACCTCGGTTCTGTTCGCACTCTGCGAAGGCTGGGCTTTTGGCTCGACTCAAATCCCGGAACGACCTTCTGGTGGCTGCTCAATCCGCAGCTCCGGCTTGAGGCCGCACGCTTTTAAGGCGTAACCGGGCGCCCCGAACATCGACCCTGGCTTGACGCGGGCGCGCCCGCGCGGCTTGTCTCTTGCCCAAATGTAAGGGGCCGGCCGGGAAGCTGCCCCTTCGGGGAGCTCAAATGACCGATCAAACCGCCGGCGGCGCAGCCGAACCGACCTTCCTTGGCCACCCGCGCGGCCTCGTCACCCTGTTCTTCACCGAGATGTGGGAGCGCTTTTCGTTCTACGGCATGCGCGCGCTGCTGGTGATCTATCTCACCCAGCATTTCCTCTTCAGCCAAGGCCACGCCCAGGCGCTGTACGGCGCGTATGCGGCGCTGGTGTATCTCATCCCCGTGATCGGGGGCGTGATCGCAGACCGCTATCTCGGCGCGCGCAAGGCCGTCACCATCGGTGCGGCGCTGCTCGTGCTCGGCCATTTCGGCATGGCGTTCGAAGGCTCGGGCTCGCGGCAATATCTTGATGCAGGCGGGGAGAGCTATCTGGTCACCGCCGAAGGCCGCGGCGCCAACCGCGTGGCGCATATCGATCTGCCCGAAGGGCGCGCGCAGCTGCGCTTTGACGTGCTGGATCGTGTGGATTTGAGCGCCGGCGGGCAAACCCGCACGCTGACGAACGGCGATTATGCGCTTCATTCGGAAGCGCCCAGCTTTGTCTATTCGCTTTGCTCGATGGTCGGCCTGCCGTGCGGCACGGCCCCGGCCACCTCGCTCAACATCGAAGGCGAAGGCGCCTATCCCGTGCGCGTGGAGGGGGAGAACACCTACGTCGATATCAACGGCACCGCCCATCAGATGACGCAGATCAGCCGCCGCAACGCGGTGGCGTTCGATCCCGGCGCCACCGACAGCGCCGACGATGACCGCATCATCCAAACTTTTGAGGACGGCGCCTACGCCGATCGCGTCGAGCAAGAGCAGCTCTACGTGCAGATCCTCTATTTCTCGCTGGCGCTGATCATCATCGGCGTCGGCTTCCTCAAGGCCAACATCTCCACCACGGTCGGCGCGCTTTACGCCGAGGGCGATCCGCGCCGCGACGGCGGCTTCACGATTTTCTACATGGGCATCAATCTGGGCGCCTTCCTGGCCACTCTGGCCTGCGGCTATCTGGGGCAGACCTATGGCTGGAAATACGGCTTCGGCCTCGCGGGCGTCGGCATGTTGCTGGGGCTGGTGCAATACCTGCTCGGCCAGAAGCACCTCAAAGGCAAAGCCGATCCGCCGAAGCCCATCGGCGCGGCCACGGAAGGGATTTTCTGGGTGCTGGGCCTCCTGGCCGTCATCCCCGCCTGGCTGCTGGTGCAGCAGACCGACCTGATGGAAGCGGCGCTGCCGATCCTGGTGCCGACGCTGTTCGCGCTGGTGCTCGGCTACGCGCTGTTCGGCTTCAAGGGCGTGGAGCGCTCGAAGATGGTGGCCGCGCTGATCCTGATTTTCTTCAGCGTCATCTTCTGGATGCTGTTTGAGCAGGCGGGTTCGTCCCTCTCGCTCTACGCGGAGAATTCAACCAACCTCACCGTCGCCCAGGGCGGCACGTTCGGCCACACCGCCGTCACCGCCATCCTGTTCCTGGTCGCCGCGCTTGGCGCCGCGATGGCGGTCGCCACCGTGGTCGCGTTCGTGCGCAAGAAGATCGATGCGGTGATGCTGATCTACGGCTTCGTGTTCTTCGTGCTGCTGGGCGGCGCGGCGGGTTACATCGCCGCCACCACCGGTCTCGGCGGGGGCATCTATGAAATGACCGCAGCGCAAACCCAAAGCTTCAACGCCGGCTACATCGTGCTCCTGGCGCTGCCATTCAGCGCCATGTGGATATGGCTGGCCAAGCGGAAGATGGAGCCGTCCACGCCGGTGAAGTTCGCGCTCGGCCTCGTGCAGGTGGGCCTCGGCTTCTTCGTGCTGGTGTGGGGCACGCAATTCGCTGGGCCGGATTTCCGTGTGCCGCTGATCTTCCTCGCGCTGCTTTATCTGCTGCACACGACCGGCGAGTTGTTCCTCTCGCCTGTCGGCTTGTCCATGATCACCAAGCTTAGCGCCGCGCGCGTCGTCGGCTTGATGATGGGCGTGTGGTTCTTGTCGTCGTCGCTGGCGCACATTCTCGCCGGCCTCATCGCGCAGCAAACCGCGTCCGACACCATCGCCGGCGTTGTTGTGAACCCGGCCGCGCAATTGCAGGCGTACGTTTCCGTGTTCACCGCGGTGGGTGTTTTGGGCGTGGCGACGGGGCTCTTGCTCTTCTTGCTCTCGCCCATCCTGAAGAAGTGGATGGGCGACGTTCGGTAAACGAGCGCCCCAAAAAAATCTCAACAAAAACAAAGCGCCCTGGCTAAGTATCGGCCAGGGCGCGAGTTTTTTTCAAACTGGGTTCTTCACAGCGTCAAGGCGTTGCGCCGGGTTTTTTTTCCGGGATTGTAGTCCCCAGCACGGGGCGGGGACGCACCGTCGCCGGCCCCAAGCCCAGGGGCGCCTCAAAGCGGCGCCGAAAGGCTCAGGTCCGGCCCTGATTGAAGGTTACAAGTGATTCACGCGGCCGCGCTCCCCAGCGGCGCGAAGGAGGGTTCATCATGTCTCGGCCCCGTACCCCCCGCACGCGTAAGAAGCCGATCGAGGCTGCGGGCCAGGGCAAGCCTGAGACGATGGACCTGCTGCTCGGCTGGAAGGCCGAGGACACCGGCCGCGGCCCGATGGGTTTCGGCGCCCCGCGCGCCCAGGAAGCGGCGATCGAAGGCGAAGTCCCGATCCTCTACGGCGAAGACCGGCACCTGGTTACCATTGCCCCCACTGGCGCGGGCAAGGGCCGGGGCGTCATCATCCCGAACTTGCTGCGCTTTGAAGGCTCGGTGATCTGCATCGATCCGAAAGGCGAGACCTGGCACGTCACCCATCGCCGCAGGAAGGAGATGGGCCAGGAGGTGCGGCTGCTCGATCCGTTCGGCGCGATCGGCAAGAAAACCGACAGCCTCAACCCGTTCGACCTGTTCAACCGCCCCGGCGCGCTGCTCGACGCCGACAGCGAAATGCTGGCCAGCCTGCTGGCCGGCGATGTCGGCTTCCACAAGGAACCCTTCTGGGACAATTGGGGCCGCTCGCTGATGTCGGGCGTGATCGCCGCCGTGGCCGAAACCGCGCCGAAAAGCGAGCGCCATTTCGGCCGCGTGCGCGAAATCCTGATGAGCGACGACGCGGTGTATAATCTCGCCGCGCTCATTGAAGGCCACGACAATCTCAACCGGCTCTCGAAGCAGAACATCAGCTCGTTCCTGCCGATCACCGAGCAGACCCGCTCAGGCATCCTCTCCACGACGCAGAGCTACCTCAAGGTCGTGAATTCGGATTCGGCGCTGCGCTCGCTCTCCAAATCCACCATCAGCCTCGACGCCGTGCGCCGCGGCGATCCGATGACGATCTACATCGTCATCCCGCCCGATAAGCTCGAAAGCCACGGCGCGCTGCTGCGGCTGTGGGTCGGCGCGCTGATGCTGACGGTGATGGGCCGCAAGCGCCGCCCCAAGCGCTCGACGCTGTTCATGCTCGATGAATGCGCCCAACTCGGCGAGTTCGGCCCCTTGCGCCAATCCATGACGCTGCTGCGCGGCTACGGCCTACAAGTGTGGCCGTTCTTCCAGGATTTGAGCCAGCTGCAGCGGCTCTATCCGAAAGACTGGCGCACCATCTTCAACAACGCCGGCGTGTTCCAGCTGTTCGGCGTGGCCAATCATCTGATGGCCAAGGAAAGCGCGGAGCTGATCGGCGATGTCGATGCGGATTTGCTGCGCGGCATGGCCAAGGATCGCCAGATCATCTCCATTTCCAACGAAAAGGCGATGAGCGCGCGCCTGCCCGATTATCTGCGCGACGCCCCGTTCCAGAACCATTGGGATCCCAATCCGATGTTCGAAACCGATACCCCCGCGCCCAAGCGCCGCCCACGCACGCCGGCGCGCTAGCACGAGCCTGCGCGAAGCGGGGATAGCGCCCCGCTCTATCCCACAGCACGCACCCCTCCCCTCAAGGGGAGGGGGCAGGGGGCGGGGTGAAACGCCGTGCTTTCAGAATAGAATTTTCCGCGCCAAATAAGCATTCTGGACCGCCGGCGCCCTCGCCGGCATGCGCCGGAGCCGG
>DAOMPU010000116.1:0-7644 GCA_035444925.1 Terricaulis sp.
CTTTCGACCGATTTTTCAACCGTCAGCAGCGCCGGCGCGCGATCGTCCAGCCGGGGATCGATCGCCTGAAACTCGCTGAGCGGCAGATCGCCCAGCTCGCCCACGCCCAAGGCTTCCGCCCGCGCCACGATGCGGCCGGTGATTTCATGCGCCTCGCGGAACGGGGTCTTGAGTTCGCGCACCAGCCAATCGGCAAGGTCCGTCGCGGTGGAATAGCCGCGCGCGGCCGCCTCGCGCATCATGAAGCGCTGGAAGCGCATGGTTTGGATCATGCCGATCATCGACGTGAGGCAGAGCGCGAAATTATCGAACGCTTGGAACGTCAGCGCTTTGTCTTCCTGCAAATCCTTGGCGTAGGCCAGCGGCAGCTTCTGCACGATGGCGTTCAGCGCCGCGAAATCGGCGCCGATGCGCGCGGCCTTGGCGCGGATCAGCTCGGCTGCATCGGGGTTGCGCTTTTGCGGCATGATCGAAGAGCCGGTGGACCAGGCGTCCGAAAGCGTGGCGAAGCCGAATTGCGGGCTGGTCCACAGCACGATCTCTTCGGCCAGGCGCGAAAGGTGCGTGGCCGCGATCGATAAATTCGCCAGCGCCGCCAGCGCGAAATCGCGGCTGCCCACGGCGTCGAGCGAATTGCCGGCCGGGGCGTGAAAACCGAGCTCATGCGCCGTCATCTCACGGTCGATGGGGTAGGGCGTGCCCGCCAGCGCGGCGGCGCCCAGCGGGCATTCCCAGGCCGCCTCCAGCGCGCCGCCAATGATGCGCACGCGGTCGCGCTCGAACATGGCGACGTACGCGAGCAGATGGTGGCCCAGCGTAATCGGCTGCGCCGTTTGCAGGTGCGTGAAGCCCGGCATGATCCAATCGGCGTGGTCGTCCGCGCGTTTCAGCAGCGCTTTTTGCAGCGCGCGCAGGCCATCGCCCGCTTCGCGGCTGGCGCGCATGGTCCATAGCTTGAAATCAGTCGCCACTTGATCGTTGCGCGAGCGCCCGGTGTGCAGCCTTTTGCCGGCTTCGCCGATCCGCTCGGTCAGCCGCGCTTCGATATTGAGGTGGATGTCCTCCAGCTTGGTGGAGAACTCAAACCGCCCTTCGACGATCTCCGCGGCGATTTGGTCGAGCCCGGCCTGTATCGCGGCATTGTCTTCTGCCGTAATGATCCCTTGCTTGGCCAGCATGGCGGCATGCGCTTTCGAGCCTTCGATGTCCTCGCGCCAGAGGCGCTTATCGACATCGATCGACGCGTTGATCGCCTGCATGGCGTCGTCGGGCTGGGCCGCGAAGCGCCCGCCCCACATCGCCTGGCCGCCGCCGGAAGAGGGATCGGAATTGGACACTGCAAACTCCTCGTCGCAGCCGCGGAAGCCCAATTGGGCGATGCGCGCTGCGTTGGCGATGATCGCGATCGGATTGTTCGCCTTCCTTTACGTGGTTTTCGCGGCGTCTTCAAAGCCCGAGGCCTCGGGCGCGTTGACGCGTCATGCAAGCGGCGAGATGGCCAAGCTCGCGGTGCTTTCGGCGCCCCCGCCCATGCCGCTGCGCCTGATCCAAGACGCCGCCGGCGCCGAAACTAGCCTCGCCGCGTTCGAAGGCGAGATTGTGGTGCTCAACATCTGGTTCACCGCCTGCGCGCCGTGCATCCATGAAATGCCGAGCCTGGCTGCTTTGCAGCGCCGCTATGAAGGACGCATCCGCGTTGTGCCCATCAGCATCGACGGGGAGGCCAAGCGCGCCGACGCGGTGCGCATGCTGGCCGAACTCTCGGGCGGGGACTTGCCCTTCTTCATCGACATTTCACGCGGCGTGGCGTTCGACATCGCCGCCGCGGGTTTCCCCGTCACCGTGATTTACGGCCGCGATGGGCGCGAACTGGCGCGCCTCGCCGGCGGCGCCGATTGGGCCAGCGAGGATGCGTTCGCCGTCATCGACGCCGTGTTGGCGCGGGAATGAGCATGGCCCCCGTTCTTGAAACCGAGCGTCTGATCCTGCGCGGCCACAAGCTTGGGGATTTCGCGGCGCTCAGCGCCATGTGGGCGGACCCGGCCGTGGTGCGCTTCATCAGCGGCAAGCCTTCCACGCAGGAGGAAAGCTGGGGCCGCATGCTGCGCTATCCCGGCATGTGGGCGCTCTTGGGCTATAGTTTTTGGGCGATCGAGGAAAAATCCAGCGGGCAAATCATCGGCGAAGGTGGCTTTGCGGACTTCAAGCGCGAGATCAGCCCGCCGATCGAGGCGCCGGAAATGGGCTGGGCGCTGTCGCCTGCCGCGCAGGGCAAGGGCTACGCGTTCGAAGCGCTTAGCGCCATGCTGGCCTGGGGCGAGGCGCATTTCCGCCGGCGCGATTTCGCCTGCATCATTGCGCCGGAAAACGCGCCTTCGATCCGCCTGGCCGAGCGGCTAGGCTTCCGCGAAGCCGCGCGCGGCGAGTACAAAACGTCGCCGACGATCTTTTTCCGCCGCGATCGCTGATCAAAGGAACGGCGAAAGCGCCAGGCGCACGCGCGAACTGGCGGCCAGCACGTCGCGATAGGCCGCCGGCGAGGCGGATGGCGTCACGTTCGGCCAGAGCGCGATCATGCGATCCACTTCCGCCAGCGCCGCATCGTAAGCCGCCGCGTTCTTCGCTTTCAGCGCAGCTTCCCCGGCCACCAGCGCATCGCGCGCGGCCAGCGCCGCGCCCATGCTGTGCTGATATTCGATCGAGTCCACGAAATCGGGCTGCACCACGCCTTGATAGAGCCCGGCCGCGATATCGACCATGCGCGCCGCCAGCGCCGCGTGGTCAGCGTCCGCAGGCGCGGCTGCGCTGATCGCGGCCAAAGCCGCTTCGATTTGCGCCGGGCTCTCGGCCGCTGCGCGCACCGGCGCAATGTTCAGCGCGCCGAACTCCGCCGCTGGAGCGTGGTCGTACACTTCCAGCACGCCCTGGCCCACCAGCGCCGCCGCCTCATCGGCCGCGCCCCCGCGCGCCACGCGCTCGGCCACCAACAGGAAGCCTTTGAGGTGCTGCAGGCGCAGCGCCGTCAGCTGCGCGCCGCGCACGCCGGCATAGGCCGTGGAGGCGCCGGCTTCGCCCGCTTCGCCGCCCGCCGCTGGGGCGGGGGTTGCGCTCGGCGTCGGGGCGGGCGCCTCGGCGCTTTCGCCTTCCTTGGCTTGCTCCACCGGCCCGCAGGCGGCCGCCGCCAACAGCGCCGCCGCGCCGACCCCGCGCCAAAGCTTGAACGACCGAACCTGCATGCGCCCCTCCAAATCAGAAGGGGCGCACCATGGCCGAATTGCGATTTAGTCGCAAGAAGGCTTCAGCGTGGGCGCCCGCGTTCGCCCCGCTCTCCACGTTCGCCGCGCTCACCCCTTTCGCCACGCTCGCCGCGCTCACCATAGCCGCGCTCGCCATAATAGCCGTGCCGTTCGCCGTGATAGCCGTGCGCGCAGGCGCCGAGCCCGGCTGTCGCGGCCACGGCCACGCCCAGCGTGCGCCATGTCTTGAGCTTCATTGAGATCATGGAATTGTTCCTTCAGGCGATTGCTCGCCTTGTGAACATCTCTCGCCCTTCTAAGGTTGCGCATGCATCTGATCCTGCAAGGCGTTTTGGCGCCTGAAGACCTCGCCCAGCTGCGCAAAGGCCTCTCGGAACTTTCCTGGGGTTCCGGCAAACGCACCGCCGGCGCCGCCGCGCGCGGGGTGAAGGAGAATTTGCAGGCCGATGGCCGCGATCCGCGCGCCGAGGCGCTGGAGCGCTTCGTTGTGGATGCGCTTTACCGCCATCCGCTGTTCGAGATCGCGGCGCGCCCGGCCAAGCTCTCGCGCGTGCTGTTTTCTCGCTACGAGCCGGGCATGAATTACGGCGCCCACACCGACGACGCGCTGATGGGCGCGGGCGAAGGGCGCCTGCGCACTGATCTCGCCTTCACGCTGTTTCTCTCAGAGCCCGCGTCCTACGAGGGCGGGGCTCTCACCATCGACAGCGCTTTGGGCAAGCAGGCGATCAAGCTCGAAGCCGGCGATGCGATCCTCTATCCCGCCGGCACGATCCATTACGTCGCGCTCGTCACAAGCGGCGTGCGCGAGGCGGCGGTGGGCTGGGTGCAAAGCAGCGTGGCCGATGCTGGCCGGCGCGAGCTGCTGTTCGATCTCGCCGTCGCCCGCGCGCGTTTCGGCGAAGCGGGGGCGCCGCGCGAAGAGCTGCTGCGCATGGATAAAGCCATCTCCAACCTGCTGCGCATGTGGGCGCAGGTTTAGCGGAACGGCTGCACTTCAAAGCGTGCGTCCTGTTCGCGCGCATCGTCCAGCGGCGCGCGGCGCAGCGCCACCCAGGCGAAGGCGATGCCGGAGATGAGCGCAATTGGCAGGCCCAGTAGCAGCGCGAGCGGCGTAACGGAAAGCGCCATCGGCAATGAAAATGCTTCGTCCCCTTGCGTAGCGGTCGCGCCCAGCACCAGCGTCATCACGTAAGGCGCCGCCAGCGCGCTGATCGCGCCCGCCGCCACCACATGCAGCACCACTTCCCGCCGCGCGCGCGGCGCGCGGCCAAACGCCCACGCAAATCCCAAGCTCGCCAGCGCCAGCGCATAAACAAACGCGCCCGCCACCAGCGCCAGATGCGCGAGCGCGCCCGCCGCGCCAAACGCCAGATACGGCCCCCCGATCGCAAGCGCGAGCGCGAGCGGCGTCCAGAAATAGGCCGGCTTGCGCCAGGCCAACGGCGCAATGCGCTGCGGTATGGGCGGGTGGCGCATGGGCGGGAGTTTAGCGATCGCCATCGCGGCGTCACCGGGGCGCGCGTGCGGCGCAGGCGCGGCGGGGCGCTTTTCCCCTAAAGCGTCGGACCTTAAATGCGACCCACGCTTTGGATCATCCGCCCTTGTCGCACTTAAGGTCCACAAGACGCTTTAGATTCAAATGCTTCTAAAGCAACTTATGGACTTTAAATTCGCTCGGCGCCCGCCATTGGACTGAGGCGAATTTAAAGTCCGTTGCTTTGGCCGCAGGCATGCTGAAAGCTTTGTCATGGACGCACGCCAGCAAAGCCCCTCAACCGCCCGCAACCGCGCGCCGATTTTGGCCGTCTTGCAACGCGTGCTGGCGCCGGACGCCAAAGTGCTCGAACTCGCCTCCGGCTCGGGCGAGCACGCGGTGTATTTCGCCCGCGCCATGCCGGGCCTAGATTGGCGCCCCAGCGATCCGGGCGCTGAAGCGCGCGCGAGCATCAGGGCGTGGACCCAGGCCGAGGCGCTCCCCAACGTCGCGCCGCCGCGCGACATTGATGTCAGCGCGCCGCTTTGGGGCGTGGAGCATGAGGCGCCGTTCGATGCGCTGATCGCGATCAACCTCATTCACATCTCGCCGTGGGAAGCCACGCTTGGCCTCATGGCCGGCGCGGGCCGCTTGCTGCGCGATGGCGGATTGCTTTTCACGTATGGCGCCTACAAGCGCGATGGCCGCCACACCGCGCCCTCCAACGAAGCGTTCGAACAATGGCTGAAAGCGCGTGACGAGCGCTTCGGCGTGCGCGACATGGCCGAGGTCGAAGCCGCCGCCAACGCGCAAGCCCTTACGCTGCGCGAGAGTGTGGAGATGCCGGCAAACAATTTCGCGCTGGTGTTTACGCGCAACGCGCGCGGCTGAATTCGCGTCCATATTCAGCGGAATCATGGGCGTGCGCCATGGTCTCGGCTTGCACGCTTCCTACGTGGTGCGCGCGGACGCAGCTTCGTCCGCGCATCAGGGAATACATACATGCGTAAAGCCATCACCGCTCTGGAAGTGACGATCTGCGCGGCCATCGTGGTCGGCGTGGTCGCTTATGGTTGGAGCGGGCTCGCGCACGTGCTCGCCTGATAAGGCGGGGGAGGCGGCGCAGAATGCGCTGCCTCCTTATCCTCTACGCCTTCAGGCTTTGCATCAGCGCTTCGGCTTGCGTTTCAGGCGCGCGATCGGCGCCGTTGCTCTGGCGCAGCCTCTCCTCGATCATCGCGCTGATCTGCTCTTCCACCCCGCGCCGCTCATCGGGCGGCAATTGCGCCAAGCCTTCTTCCGTCAGCCCCAGCGCTTCGAGGATCTGCTCGCGCATCCGCTCGATCGGGTCTTTCTGGATTTCTTGCAGGAAAAGCTCGGCGGCGGTCGGGCCTTTGAGGGCGGGCTCTTCCTCGCTTTGCAGAAACAGCATCGAGTCGAAGGAAATATTCGCCGCGCTGCTCGGCAAAACTGGCGCCGGGCGGGCAATTTCTGCCGGGCGCTCAGGCGCGAAAAGCTCCGCTGGCGCGGCCTTTTCCCGCTCTTTCGCGCCAAAAAGCATAGAAAGCGCGTCCCTGGCCGCAAGTGCGCTCAATTCCATGCGCCCCGCGTTGCAAGGCGCGCGCCGCGCTATTTGCGCCTCAGCGCGTCGGCATCGGCGGGTCGGAGCGGTAGTCGTAGAAGCCGCGCTTCGTCTTGCGGCCAAGCCAGCCGGCTTCGACGTATTTCACCAACAGCGGGCAGGGGCGATACTTCGTATCCGCGAGCCCTTCGTTCAGCACCTGCATGATCGAAAGGCAGGTATCGAGCCCGATGAAATCGGCCAGCTCCAGCGGGCCCATCGGGTGATTGGCGCCCAGCTTCATCGCCTTGTCGATCGCCTCGACCGAGCCGACGCCTTCATACAGCGTGTAAACCGCCTCGTTGATCATCGGCACCAGCACGCGGTTGACGATGAAAGCCGGGAAGTCCTCGGCGTTGGCGATTGTCTTGTGCAGGCTCTCAACGAACTTCACGCTCGCGTCGTACGTCTCCTGGCTGGTCGCCAGGCCGCGGATCAGCTCCACCAGCTTCATCACCGGCGCGGGGTTCATGAAGTGGATGCCGATGAATTTATCGGGGCGATCCGTGGTCGCAGCCAAGCGCGTGATTGAAATCGAGGACGTGTTGGAAGCCAGGATCGCATTCGGCTTCAGCACTGGCTGCAGATCGGCGAATACTTTGCGCTTGGCCTCGTCCAGCTCGACGATGGATTCGATGATGAGATCGCCGGGCGCGAGCGCTTTGATCTCGCGCGCGCCCTTGATGCGCGCCAGGGCCGCGTCGGCGTCCGATTGCGTGATCAGCTCGCGGTGCACCTGCCGGCCCAGATTGGCGCGGACCTGCTCAAGTGCGGCGTCGATGCGGGCGGGCTCGGCGTCGTGCAGCAGCACGTCATAGCCGGCGAGCGCACAGACGTGCGCGATGCCGTTGCCCATTTGGCCGGCGCCGATAACGCCGACAGTGCGGATGTTGGTCATTGTGCTCCCGGCCTCGGCCGACGGTTTCGCGGTGTCATATCACACAAATGCTGCAATGCAGCATCCTTTTCCGCAGCGCGTTTTGGGCGCGCCGCGGATTTTGCGATGAACGTAACCGGGGAATTTCCGAACGCCTAGAGCCCAGCCTTGGTCAGCTCGTCCATCAGTTCCGGCACGGCGGTTTTATAATCCGCCACTAGGCCTACGTCGGCGATCTGGAAGATTGGTGCTTCCTCGTCCTTGTTGATGGCGACGATGACCTTGCTGTCCTTCATGCCGGCGAGGTGCTGGATCGCGCCCGAAATGCCGATGGCGACATAAAGCTCGGGCGCGACCACCTTGCCGGTCTGACCGAGCTGGTAATCGTTGGGCGCATAGCCCGCATCGACCG
>DAOMPU010000117.1:0-7626 GCA_035444925.1 Terricaulis sp.
CCGCGAATCTTGAGCGGCGGCTCGCGAAACTCCGGCTGCTCCTGCCATTGGCCGTAGCTGTTGGGCTCGTAGTGCGGCAAGGCGCCGTAATTGCCGTCAACCCGGCCGATGCCGTCGCGGTGATTGCTGTGCACCGGGCAGCGCGCCTTGTTCACCGGAATCTGGTGGAAATTGGTGCCAAGCCGGTAGCGCTGCGCATCGGCGTAATTGAACAGCCGCGATTGCAGCATGCGGTCGGGCGAGGCGCCGATGCCGGGCACCAGATTGCTGGGCGCGAACGCGACTTGCTCGACATCGGCGAAGAAGTTTTCCGGGTTCTTGTTCAATTCGAACTCGCCAACTTCGATCAACGGATAATCGCTCTTTGGCCAAACCTTCGTCAGGTCAAAGGGATGGATGCGGTAGGTCTCGGCATCGGCCTCCGGCATCACCTGCACGAACATCTTCCATTTCGGGAAGTCGCCGCGTTCGATCGCGTCGAACAGGTCGCGCTGATGGCTTTCGCGGTCCTTGCCCACAAGCACCTCGGCCTGCGCGTCGGTCAGCCCCTCGATCCCCTGCTGGGTGAGGAAATGCATCTTGATCCAGAACCGCTCGCCTTCCTTGTTCCAGAAGCTGTAGGTGTGTGAACTATGACCATGCATGTGGCGGTAACTGCGCGGTATGCCGCGATCGCTCATGACGACCGTGACCTGCATCAGCGTTTCCGGCAGCAAGGACCACCAGTCGAAATTGTTGCGCGCCGAGCGCAGGTTTGTGTGCGGGTCGCGTTTGACCGCCTTGTTCAGATCGGGAAACTTGCGCGGATCGCGAATGAAGAAGACCGGCGTGTTGTTGCCGACCATGTCCCAATTGCCTTCTTCGGTGTAGAATTTCAGCGCGAAGCCGCGGATGTCGCGCTCAGCATCGGCCGCGCCCCGTTCGCCCGCAACCGTGGTGAAGCGCGCGAACATCTCGGTCTTTTTGCCGACTTCGCTGAAAATCTTCGCTCGGGTGTATCGGGTGATGTCGTGCGTCACCGTGAAAACGCCGTACGCGCCCGATCCCTTGGCGTGCATGCGCCGTTCGGGGATCACCTCGCGCACAAAATTGCCGAGCTTCTCGTGCAGCCAGACATCCTGCGCCAGCAGCGGGCCGCGCGGCCCGGCGGTCAGGCTGTTCTGGTTGTCGGCAACGGGCGCGCCGGCGTTCGTGGTCATGCGCGTGACCGGACGATCGCCCTGTTTTTCTTTCGGCGTGGTTGAAAGTTTCCGTTGCAGTTCAGCGGCCTCTTGGGGCGTGGGCGCTGTCTTATAATCGTCCGGCTTGCTCATGATCAGGCACCTCATCGTGTGGGTTTGTTCAAGGTAATTCCAAGCTTACGAGCTTACGCGCGGCTTGCCAGTTTTAAAAAACCTTAGCCAATCGGCTTCGCTCTAATCTCAACGCACAAAGCGGCGCGAACAATTTTGCGCCATCGATCAGCACGGCGTTTCTACACCTTGGCCGCCTTGCGCCGTTTGCAGCAATGCCGCTCTTCGCCGCGTGCATTCAATTGATGTTGCGAGGCAAGAGCTCCAACTTGCGGCCCGCCGGGAGGGAGGCGTCCCCGCGGGGCGCCGCCCTCACCTTCCCAGCGCGAAATGGCGCGTTCGTGTTCGGTCACCGGCCTCGCCTCAACGATACACCAAGCCGCCGTCGATGAGCGGGGTTTGCCCGGTCATGTAATCGGCGTCTGGTCCCGCCAGATAGGCCACGAACGAAGCCACGTCTTCCGGCGTTTCGGCGCGGCCGAGCGCGATGCCGTCGACATACTTTTTGTACGTCTCGCCCACCTTGGCCCCCGTGACCTCGGCAAAGCGCCGGTCGATCTCGACCCACATATCGGTGCCGACGACGCCCGGACCATAGGCGTTCACGGTGATGCCGTCGCTCGCATACTCCTTCGCCGCCGCCTGCGTCAGCGCCCGCACGGCGAACTTGGTCGCCGAATAGACGCCCAGCAAGGCAAAGCCCTCATGCCCGGCGATCGAGGAGGCTGAGATAATCTTGCCCTTCTGCTTGCGCTGCTTGAACTTCTTGGCCGCCGCCTGAATGCCCCAGAGCACGCCGGCGATATTGACCTGAACGATCTTGTCGAATTCCTCGGGCGTCACGTCGGCCAGCGGCTGCACCTGCGCGATGCCGGCGTTGTTGACCATGATGTCGAAACCGCCGAGTTCCTTCTCAGCGTGATCGATCGCGGCATAGACGTCGTCGCGTTTGGTGACGTCCGCCTTGAAGGTCGTCGCCTTGCGGCCAAGGCCGCGCACCTCGGCGGCGACCGCATCCATTTTGGCGGGGTTCACATCGACAATGGCGACATCGGCGCCGTCTCGCGCAAGGCGCAGCGCGATCGCGCGCCCAATGCCCTGCCCGCCGCCCGTGACCACGGCGATTTTTCCTTCGATTCTGCTCATCGCGTTTCCTTTCTCTATCAACTCTCATCTGCCGCGAACGCATCGAGCGTACGCGCCGAATAAACCAAAGCCGCGCCTGCATTCACCGCGATCGCCACGCCCAGCGCTTCGGCGATTTCCTCACGCGTCGCGCCGGCTTTGCGCGCGGCCTCCACGTGGGTGGCGATACAGCCGTCGCAGCGCACTGTGACCGCAACCGCGAGTGCGATGAGTTCGCGCGTTTTCGCGCCTAAAATATCGCTTGCCCGGCCGGCGTTGCTGAGCGTGGCGTAGCCCTTGAGCGTATCGGGGCTGAGCTTGCCCATCTCTTTCACGCCCGCGCCGAGTTGGCGGCGATAATCTGGCCAATCGAGCATCATGGAAATCTCTCCTCTCGGTTCGGGTGCACTCATCAGATAGGTAGGGGCGGCGGCGGCATTATCTCGCGTCACCCGGCCAATCTGTCCGCGATTGGCGAACAATAAGAACGGCTGCGCGCCGGAACGTCGCATCGCGCTTACGCGTCCGCGCCGCGCGCCCCACATGGGCGCCATCATGATGCACGCAAAATCAACCCGCGAAGGCAAAATCATCGGCGCCGCCGATCGGATCTCAATTCGCCAGCGCTCCGGCGTTTGGCGCGTTTCAGTCAACGGCGAATTTTATGGCGACTACACGCGCCGCTATTGGGCGATCGAGGCGGCGTTTGAAAAAGCGGACGCCATCGCCGCTCAGGGCGCCCGCGCGACCATCGCGATCGCCATGGACGGCCAACAGGACGCGTTGCTCTACGACACCGGCCAGGCGCGCCGGCGCGCCGCCGCCTAGGCCCCGCACGCGGCCCGGACAATCGCTGCATATGCTAGCTTTTTGTTCGCAATCGTCGCACAATGGGCGCATGGACCGGCTGCAGGCAATCGAGGTTTTCGTCAAGGTCGCCGAACGCAAGAGCTTCAGCGCCGCCGCGGAGGCGCTGGGGCTTTCGCGAACGATCGTCAGCGAGCGGGTGCGCGATCTTGAGGCTGAACTGGGCGTGCGATTGCTGCAGCGCACCACCCGTCGTGTCGCCTTAACCGAACCCGGCGCCGCCTTCCTGGAGCGCGTCCGCTTTGGCCTTGCGGCGCTTGAAGAGGCCGCGGCCGAAGCCGCGAGCTTGTCGGCCGAACCGCGCGGCGTGCTGCGGCTCAATGCGCCGATGAGCTTCGGCTTTCGCCACCTCGCGCCCGCGCTGGGCGGCTTCATGCAGGCTTTTCCGGATGTTCGCGTTGAACTGACGCTGACGGACCGGATGGTCAATTTGCTTGAAGAGAATGTCGATGTCGCGATCCGCATCGGTGAATTGCGCGATTCCAGTTTGATCGCCCGCAAACTGGCGACCTGCCGGATGGTGCTTTGCGCATCGCCGGCCTATCTCAAGCGCCACGGCGCGCCGAAGCACCCGAAAGATATCTCCGCGCACGCCTGTCTTTTTTACACGTACTGGCTGGCCGGCGATGAATGGCGCTTCACCCGCCGCAATGAGGAAGCGCTTGTGCGCGCCGGCGAGGCCGCGCTCCGCAGCAACAATGGCGACGCCATCGCCGAAGCCGCGGCCGCAGGCGCGGGCATCGCGCTGCAGCCCGATTTCATCGTCGGCCCGCTGATCAATGAAGGCCGCCTCATCGAGCTTTTGCCGGCTTGGCGCGCCGCCGAATTCGGCATCTATGCGGTGCATCCGCAAAGCCAATTCGTGCCGGCCAAGTCCCGCGCGTTCATGGAGCATCTGGCGAAGGCCTATCTGCGCCCGCCCTGGCGATAATTATCCGGACAATCCGGATAGTGTTTCGCCATTAATGGCAATTATCCGCACCCTGGGAAATGCCAGATTGATCCCGACACGAACGGGAGATCCGACATGAACATCGCTATTCTAGGCGCCGGCGCCATGGCCAAAGGTTTGGCGACCCAGCTTTCACGCAGCGGCTATAGCGTCGTCCTCGGCGCGCGCGACCGCAACAAAGCCGCCGACGCCGCCGCCGAGATTGGCCGGGGCGTACAGGCCGCTTCGTTTCGCGGCGCCGCCAGCGCCGCCGACATCATCGTGCTAGCGACGCCATACGCCGCGGCATCCGACGTACTCAGCATCGCCGGCGATCTGAGCGGCAAGGTCATCATCGACATCACCAATCCGATGACACCCGATTTCAGCGGCCTCGCCATCGGCCACACCAGCTCAGCCGCCGAGGAGATTCAGAAAGCGGCGCCCGGGGCGCACGTGGTGAAAGCGTTCAACACGATTTTCGCGCATCTGCTGACCCAGCCCAAACCGGGCGCGAAGCGGCTGACCGTGTTTTATGCGGGCGACAACGCCGAAGCGAATGAGCGCGTGCGTGCGCTGATCGACCGTTTGGGCTTTCGGCCCCAATTCGCCGGCCCCTTGAAGCACGCGCGCTATCTTGAACCCATGGCCGCGCTTAATATCGCCTTTGGCTATGCGTTGGGCGCGGGCGTCAACATCGCCCCCGAATGGCGCCAAATCGGCAAGCAGGTTGACAAGCCGCGCAAGGCGAGCAAACGCGCGCTTGTGTACGAGCTTCTGGCCAATCCTTGAGCTGCAACACTTCGTGCAGGGAGACACATCACATGCAAAACCTCGACCGCTATACGCCCTATGCGCTTGGCGCCCTACGCATCGCCGCGGCGTTGATCTTTATCGAGCACGGCACGCAAAAATTGTTCGCCTTCCCCGCTGCGCCGGAAGGGGGCCTGCCGCCCGCTTGGTCGCAGCTCTGGATCGGCGCGTGGATTGAATTGGTCGGCGGCGCGCTTATCGCGCTTGGCCTCTTCACCCGTCCGGCGGCGTTCATCGCCTCGGGCACGATGGCCGTCGCCTATTGGATGTTTCACGCGCCGGCGAGCTTCTACCCCGTGCTCAATGGGGGCGACGCCGCCATCCTTTATTGCTTCGTCTTCCTGCTCCTGGTGTTTGCGGGGCCGGGCGCGTTCAGCCTCGATGGAGCGATGAAAAAGAAAGCCTGATGCGTTTGCCCAGCGCCGGCGAGGGGCGCGCCTGCTATCCTTGCGGCGCGCCCCTGCGATCGGATCGCGCGCCACACCTTCTTGCAACAATCTCACCGGAGGTCACGCCATGACGACGCACTACAAGGTTGGCTATTTTATCGGCAGCCTTTCCAGCACCTCGATCAACCGCCTCCTCTCCAAGGCCCTGATCAAATTGGCGCCGCCGCAATTGCAGATGACGGAAATATCGTTCCGCGATCTGCCCCTCTACAGCCCAGATTATGACGCCGATTATCCCCCGGTCGCACGCGCCTTCAAGCAAGCCATCGCCGATAGCGACGCGCTCCTCTTCATCACGCCCGAATATAATCGCTCCATTCCAGGCGCGCTTAAGAACGCCATCGATTGGGCAAGCCGGCCGTGGGGCCAGAACGCTTTCGCGCGCAAGCCCTCTGGCGTCATCGGCGCATCGCCCGGCGCGATCGGCACCGCTGTCGGGCAACAAAGCTTGCGCGCCGTGCTCGGCTTTTCAAATGCGCCGCAAATGACCAGCCCGGAAGCCTACATTCAAATGACGCCGGGCCTCGTCACCGAAGACGGCGAGGTCACCAACGATGCGACGCGCGAATTTCTCCGCAATTATATGAGCGAATTCGCCCTTTTCATTCAGCGCGTCACGACCGTGCTGCCGAAGGATGGCTGAGGGCGCGCCAGTCACGACTTAGCGGAGCCTACCGCGTTAAACACCGCCTCGGCGAGGCGGCGGGCGCGTGGGTCGTCGTTCAGAGACCCGGCCATTCTGTTCATGACATAGCCGATCGCGATTCCGGACTCGCGATCGGCGCACCCAAACGAACCGCCCCAGCCGCTGTGCCCGAATGTATCGGCGTTGGGGCCATAGAGGCCGGTGTTGAGAGCGATTCCGGTCGCCCAGCGGCGCGGCCCCAGCGCGCGATCGGGGCGGTCGCTGCGGACCTCGATCATGCGCTCGACGCCGCGCGGCGAGATGATCTGGACGCCATCAAGCACGCCGCCATTGGCGAGGGCCGCGTAAATGCGAGCGACGCCCTGGGCCGACGCCTGGCCATTTCCGGCCGGCGCCTGGGCTTCGCGCCAAGCCTTGGTGTTGGCGACCTCCGCGCCAATCGCGGGATTGATGAAGGCGCGGCCCGCAATGGCGTCAGGCGGGGATGCGGGTTTAGGCGCCGGCGGCGGGATCAGCTCCGCGACGCGATCGTGCAGCGATGATGGCAAGCCGATAAAGACGTCGGCGCCGAGCGGGCCGGCGAGATTTTCGCGCACATAGGCTGGCCGCCCCCGATGCGCGCCGGATGAGTTCGCCGGCGAGCCAGCCGCAGCCTTCCGGCTGGCTGCCGACGCGCAACGTGCGAACCATAGCCGCCCGCGGCCCTTCGGGGCCGGCTTCAACGCGCCAGACGCGAATTTCGCCGGTCTTGCTGTTGGCGACGAGATAGAAACCATCGGCGCGGCGGCCCATGCAGAAGCCATAGGGCTCCCAGCCTTCGGTGGAAATGAATCCCCAGTCGGCGGTCTCTAGCGTGTCGGGATCGAAGAGATAGAGATCGCTAAACCAAGCGCGCGACGCGTCCCCCGGCGCAAACGGCGCGGTGCGCGTCGGTGAAGAGCCAGGCGTAGAGTGGAACTATTCGGGAGGCGGATACACACTATTGCAGCTGCTCATCGAAGAAGTGAGCGACCAATCGTTCGATCGCTTTATGGCGGAGCGCGTATTCTCACCACTGGGTATGAACGATACGACGTTTGCGCCTCATGGCTTAGACCGCGCGCCGGTGGCTGAGAACTTCAACACCGACGGCGAGATCGAGCCGCTCCGCCGCTATACGTCGCTCGCCGCAACGTCGCTCTTCACAACGGCGAACGACATGAGCCGCTTCCTTGCGGCACAGTCGCCGCGCGCGAACCCGGCCGGCGGCGGCGTGCTCTCCACAGCCACGCTGACGCTGATGCGCGAACCCCACGGTCGGCAAATGGGTGTTCGATTTGGGGCTTGGGCGTCATGCTCTATGCAGCCAACAATAGCGGAGACTTCATCGTCGGCCACGACGGAAGCAATGAGCCGGCGATCAACACCGCCGCAAGATTAGACCCCGCCACCGGCGATGGCATTGTTATCCTCGAAACCGGCAATCCTCTGCTCACAACCGAGATTGCCGGCGAGTGGGTCTTT